>WGDF01000135.1 GCA_015493405.1 Flavobacteriaceae bacterium | reverse complement strand
GTTTAAAAAAACTTGATTATTGGTAGCCTGATGAAAAAATATAAATTTTCGAATATTTAAAATCACTTGATAAGCGAAGTACCCCGGAATCATAGGAATAATAGCCGGAATGATAAAAACCACTGTGGGTTTGGCGACTCTTTTAGCAAAAGCAATAGCCAGAAAACCGACCGATAAAGCTGCTAAAAAAGTAGCGGAAGCTATATTGAATCCGTTTTGTAAAACAAAAAATTTGACCAAACCGGCAAAAAATCCCAAAAAGAAAACGGTTATAATCACCCGTTTGGGAATCTTAAACAAGATCCCAAAGCCCAATGCCGCTAAGCCGGACCAAAAAGCATTGATTAATAAAAGCGTCAAATGAAGCGTCATTTCTTATAATTTAGTATTAAATAGAACCATAGCCGTAATCAGCCCCAACCCGATAAACAAGACCGTCATAAAACCACTGATAAAACGGACACTGCCATTGAGAATATGATTGTTGTATAAATCATTAAACGAGTTAACCAAAGGCACTCCGGGCACCAAAAACAAAACCGATGTGGCCAAGGCTATATTAGGCTTGTCGCCCAAATGTAACAAAATACCCAATGATGCAATAATGGAAGCAGTCAATGCTGCCAAATAAGTACGTAAATAAGGATTTAGTTTCAAGCTTAAAGCAAGCTTCACTGTAAACATACCCGCCAAAGTTGCAACAAAAGCAATGAGCATACTCTCATAATCACCTCCAAAAAGTTTGGCAAAACTGGCACCGGCTAAACTGACCACCAAAGCAGTTAAACCAAAAGAATATTGAGGCGTGTTTTTGATGCGATCAATTTCTTTTTGAATGGCATCGCCATCCCATTGTTCTTCGGACACGACCCAACTCAAACGACTGATTTCGGATACGATATAAAAATTCATACGATAAGAAGGAATTTGAATCACATTGGTATAAGTATGCCGCATATCAAGCCTGTCCTTTAAGGTAATAATGATAGATTTATGACTGATCAGTGCATAAGATTTCAAATTTAAGGCGCGTGCAAATCGGTTTAAATTATCAATCACTCTTTTGGTATTAGCCCCCGATTGCATGAGTAGAACGGCGATTTCGGAAATTAAGGCAAAAGATTTTTCTAAATTCGGTTGATCTTTATTCATTTTTTTGAACTTCAAATACGGCGCCAAAAGTAGTTTATTTTTTTAAGGGGGCACTTCAAAAAAATAAAAAAGTGCAGCCAAAAGCCACACTTTTTTTAAAGATTATTGCATCTCTTACTTATTTCAAAGCCTCTAGAACTTCATCATAATTAGGTTCATCGACAATCTCGGGAACTTGTTGGGTATAAATAACTTTGCCGTTTTCGTCAATAACGACCACAGCTCTTGAACAAAGATCAGCTAAAGGACCGTCAATAATTTTAACACCATAATCTTTGCCGAAACCGGCACGTTTATAGGTAGAAAGATTAACCACATTCTCAATACCTTCACTGGTGCAAAATCTACTGTGTGCAAAAGGTAAATCAGCCGAAATAGCCAAAACTTTAGTGTTATCCATATCTGTGGCTAATTGGTTAAAACGTCTGACAGAAGCGGCACAAGTCGGTGTGTCTAAACTGGGAAAAATGTTTAAAACCAATTTGTTGCCTTTGAAATCGGCTAAGGTTTTATCACTTAAATCAGTAGCGGTTAATTTAAAATCAGGGGCTTGCGAGCCTACTTTAGGTAATTCGCCAATCGTATTAATCGGATTGCCTTTAAGGGTTATTTTTGCCATTTTTTTATTGTTTTTTTAGATTAATTTAAATACAAAAATAAGAAACAATCTCGTTCTAAAAGATTAAATTCATAGTATTATCAGGGCAGACGCACCATAATTAATGAAAAATTATGGAAAAAAGTTAATTATTTGTTTTGGTATTATTCATAATATTTGTATATTGTATTGATTATCAATAATTTACTACACACATTGTGAAATTAAAACTTTACGATTTATTAGGTCAAATAGATGACCCTAGACGTGATTTAGCCAAACTTCATACATTAAACGACATCCTTC
>WGDF01000134.1 GCA_015493405.1 Flavobacteriaceae bacterium | reverse complement strand
TGGTATAAGTGGTGCTGATGGCAAAGTATTTATTTGCGCTTATTTTTTTTTGATAATGGATTGCTATTTCTTGTCGGTAAAGTAAATCTCTATTGCTGAGTAAGACACCGGGCGCAAAATGCCATATTTTTGGTGCTAAAATATTTGAATTGACACCTGCAAATATGGTTTTAGATGATGATAGTTTTATTTTTTTTAAAATGGAAACGCCTAAGCCCAAATCTACAGACGGGTTAATTTTGGTTGTATTCCAACCTAATTGAACAGCAGTTGAAATAAATATCCGGTGGCTTTTAAGAAAAGCGCTTGAGGGCAAATAGGTATGTTTAAGGGTAATGCCGGTGAGCTTAAAATCACCGGCAGATAAAACAAATTGATGATTTTCAGAATCTTTATAAACTATTTTGGCTTTATTTAAACCATAGTATTTTCGAGCAAAAGGATCTTCGCCACCGGCTATATTGGAATGGAACCATTCTAGAAAATTATCACTGGTTATTAAGGCTGTCGGAACCTTTCCTTTGCCTAAAACAAACATGCGAAGGCCAAAATCAATTTGATTTTTGGAATTAATAGGTATTTGTATGACCGGTTGTAATAGTCTGATGATGCCATCTGCCTCGAAAGACATTGTTTTGGAGGGTGAATGTAAAGTGTCAAATGCATAGGCACGGGTATGCCAACTCAGAGATTTCACTTTTTGCCGATCGGATTCATTTATCGGAATATAAGCTTTTACATAGGGTAACCAGACATTCCCTTGACTAAAATTTAGTTGCAATGAAAGTTTTGAAACTGGTTTGGTTTGAAAATTCGCAGCCATTCGGGACATAAAAATAGCCAAAGGATGGGTTGAAAGCGTATTGGCTTTGTAGATGAGATGGGTTTGCGTTTCAAAAATTGTATCAGAAGACTTTTGAGTATAACCAATTGAAATACAAAAGATAAAAAGAATTCCGAATAGTTTCATTTATGAAAGTAAATTTATCAAAAATACAAAAAAATAAAGTTTGATAATTTTAAAAATCAATTTTTTGAGTGTTATCTCGTTTTGAGAAGTCTTTATGTTTTAGGGAAGTGGATTTTACCGCTTTATTTTCAATAAAAAATCGCCTTCTTCACTTTCATATATTTTTTCCGCTTTAAAATGATGATTTTTAGCAAAAATACGCAAGGTATTTTCATCAATGTAAGTCCAGTCAAAATTTTCAATTTGGTTTTTATAAGAAATAAAGAATTTTACATCACCGTAATAATCGTTCTCGGGCATAAAATAGCCCGATTCGGTAGCATATAAATATTTCAAATCGGAGGAATGCAATAAAGCAATTCCGTTTGGACTCAGCAGAGTTTCTATTTGTTTAAACAAGCGGTCAAGGTAGCGCGCTTTTTGGACGATGCCGATGCCATTCATCAAAAAAAGAATGGTGTCAAATTTTTTATTTGGTTCAAGATCAAAAAAATCTTTATTAATAATGTTTTGAACCCCGCGTTCTTGCATGAGTTTGCAACTGATGGGGGACAATTCCAAAGCAGTAACTTGTTTTTGTTGCTGTTGCAGATAAAGACTGTGCAGGCCACTACCGGCACCAACATCCAAAATGCGTCCTTGGGCTGTTTGCAAGGCTATTTGTTCTGAAGCGGGCATAGCTTCAAAAGTTCTAAAAAGATAATCTGTAGGCAAGACTTCCGGTTCCGTTAAATGGGTCCAGGTAATCATATCTTCGGGACTATTGTGTGTCCAATAATCATATAAAGCTTGGCCAAACAAATCTTTCTCAATCATCTTTATTGATGTTCGGGTTTGAGTAAATCGGTGACAGTTTTAACAGGGCTAAAAGTTTCTAAAGGCACTTCGATAAAAACGGTATTCCAACCATCCATAGCACCGTTCCACAAGCCCGGGCGTTCGTAAACTTTGACCGGTTTGCCGTTATATGATTTTTCGGTTACAAAACCGGTTTTTTCATTGATGAATTCTTGTAAATCAAATTTATGGCCTTCGAAATCCTTTATATTTATAACTAGATCAACCGGATTAAAATGGGTTGCTTGTTCTAAAATGGTTTTTTGTTTGGGATTTTGCAAATCAATCTGTGCTTTCTCGACTATTTGTAGGGATTTGAGGCCGTTTTGATCTTTAGCCCAAAACGGACCGCCGCCGGGTTCGCCGGTATTTTTGACCATACCTGCCACCCGAATCGGGCGGTTTAGTTTGTATGCCAAATATTGCCTTTTGCCACTGTTGTTTAGGGTTTCATAGCCTTCTATGAAATGAATGTTTAAGCTGTTATGCGCAAAATCTTCGATTTTTTTTAAATCTTCGTGAATAGGTTTTTCATCCCGTAATTTTTCTAAATAAGCTTTGGCTTTGGTGGTTAAATCAATCAAATAACCGGCTAATATTTTTTTATATTTAAGGGTGGTTTCTTGCGCTGTCCCTTTTTGAACATTATCAATATTTTTGATAAAAATAAGATCTGCTTCAAGGTCTTGAACATTATGGATTAAACTGCCATGTCCGCCGGGTCTGAAAACCAAATTTCCGGTTTCGTCTCTAACCGGTTGTTCAGTCTCAAGATCAATCATTATGGTATCTGTTTCCGGTTTTTGGAATGAACTGTTGATATTTAAATTGTATTTCGGATTTAATTGGTCTGTCAAGTCATTAAAAGAGGCGGCATGTTGTGGCGAAATGCTAAATTCTACCGTTCCGGTCTGTTGTTCCGATGCGGTATAGGCTGCGGCTTCGACCAAATGTTCTTCTAAGGCCGTTCGGATATCATCTTTACTGTAACGGTGAAACTTGATAAAAGCTTTAGGTTGACGGGCATATGCTAAACCATCATCTGACAAAACATAATGAATGAGTTGCCAAGCTTGTTCATTTTCATCTAATTGGAAGTAACCGGGCTCTTGAAGTTGAATGGCTGTCATCAAATCTTGATAAAAAGCATAACCGGGGAAATTATTAAGAAAATCCTCTAAGTCGCTTTCAAAGGTTGTTAAATTATTTTTTCGGACAAATCTATCATAAAAATCGCGGCCGGGTTGATAATTATGATGAAAAAACACCCATTCTTTAAACATGCGTGTTGCAGCACCCGAAGCCGGAACAAACTTCTGAATTTGATATTGATTTTTGTTTTTTTCAAATAAATCGGTATAATAATCAGCTTTTTCATCAGAAAGTTTTATGATACCGTTTGCCGGTGTGGCAGCTTCCAAGATTTTGGTGTAAGGTAAGCCCGATTTTAATATTTTTATTTGCCGGTTGATTTCTTCAGGATATAAATGATGTGCTTGTATTTGGACGTGGTCTTTTTCAGAAAAATTCATAACAGTTGTTTTGTTTTGCAAATTTAAAGATATTTCATATTAAAAGGGTTTATTTTATCGGATATTATCGGATGAGGCTTCGCCATAACCGATGATTTTGGTATAACGAGCTCCCGGCGCCTTATAATAAACCAGAACGGTATAATCATTTTCGGTTTGGGCAAAACTGCCTGAAATAGCGGTAAGGTCTATTTGTCCATTGGAATTTTTGACGACAAACATATAATTGTAATAACCTTGTTTGAGCAGTTGTGTGTTTTCTTAAATTTGATCGGTGTCATTGTAAGTAAGTTGCGCATTTTTGTCAGGGGTGAAATCATTAAAACGCCCAATCACATATATTTTTTGATCTGCCTTCAGTGGCCCGTTGTATCTGAAATGAACTTTGACATAATCGGCTTCCGTATGGACATCATCAAAGGATTGCGCGGAGTTTATAATATAGCAACCGTCAATGTCTTTATAATATAAATAATGGGTTCTGGCTTGGGAGGTATAGGTGTAAAAATCATACAATTTATCGGTGAGTTCTTTGTAATCAATGCCATAATTAAAACCGCGGAGATCTTTACAATCAAAGCGTCTGAATTCATTTATGCCTTCGAAAAGCGCCTTTTGAGGATAGTGGTAAATCCATTTGGTGCCTTGGTAAAAAGTCGGCCGTCTGAAATTAAGGCTGTAATTGATATTATTGTTCTGAAATACTTTGACTAAAAGACTTTCCGATTCATTGAGGAGGTTATAATTTTGTTTGTATAAGGAAAAATCTATAAATTGTTGCCGGTCTTTTATGGCAACGGTATTGGGCCATTTGACTTGTACGCCTACATTGATTTCTTTTTGATATAATATAAAAGCTTTGCTGAATACTACTTGATCATTGTCATCTAAAACTTGCAGAATATAGTTTCCAGATAATAAAATTCGGGTATTGTCATTGGGTAAAACCAAATTGTAATGCGTATAAGATTGCAAGGTGCCGGAGGAGGAGGTTATATCGGTAATCAGATCAGAATCAAAGCCGTCGATAAATTCGGAAGGATTTAAAATAGAAGGGTGCCAATTGGCATCAAATCGTAATATTTTATAACTGTATTCTTTTTCATCTGCTTGTAAATCGTCAAAAGAAAAATAAATGGCATGTCCCAAAGCAATTATTGGTGATGATTTGGGTTGGGCGCCATCATCTAATTTGACCGTTTTAATATAGTAAGGCGGCTTAATGATATGCTGGGGCAGTTGGGCATTTAAAATAGAAAAACTGAGCCATATTAAGAGAAGCGTGCTGATTTTTTTCATAATTTTTTAATTTAATTAGGCAAAATTGATGCCGTTATACTATTTAGAACGGATAACTGATGCCGATATTTAATACACCATCAGTTAATTTGGTGTGCTTCAGATTAAGCCAACGTTCTTTACCATATTTTGCAGGATCATAAGTTTTAAAAGCCAAATCAAACCGGATGATAAAATAGGTAAAATCAATTCGCAAACCAAAGCCGGAGGCAATCGCGATATCTTTTAAAGAGCTGAATCCTTTAAAACTGCTACGCGGGTCTGTTTCATTATTGTTGATATTCCAAATATTACCGGCGTCGGTAAACAAAGCACCCTTAAAATAGCCGGCAATGGGAAAACGGTATTCCAAATTGGTAGTCAGTTTAAAATTGGCCTCATTAAATTCATTTGGGCTTCCGGAAGTTCCGGGTCCCAGGGAATACGCGCGCCATCCCCTGATATCATTAGAACCACCGGCAAAATAACTCGATGCAAAAGGAATGCTTTTAGAATTGCCGTAAGGTATAGCATAACCTACATAAGCCCGATAGGCCAAGATGTGCCCTTTGTGTAATTGCCAATGTCTGATAAAGCTTAAATCGGTTTTAAAATACTCGGCATAGGGGACATTATTAATAGTATATTGTCCGAATTCATTTTTTGGGAGTGCCAAACTTTCGGAAAACAGTCCCAAAAGGGAGCCTGCCAATTCAAAGGTAGAATTAAAGAGATAAAAATCGGGCTCTAAAGGATGTTTGCGGCTGTCATAATAAAAATCAAATTTATTACTCAAAATAAAAATATTTTGGGTGATACGCACTTCGCGTTC
>WGDF01000133.1 GCA_015493405.1 Flavobacteriaceae bacterium | reverse complement strand
TTCCTCGTCGTAGTGCTCACTCGGAATGACACGCTTCGTCAAAACACCTTTGTCATCTCATTTTATCCTATCAAATTCCAAAAGCCGGTCTCTTTTATTTGTTTTTGTAAGAAAAATTTCAAATTTTGATGTTCCGATTTTTCCAGATTCATATCATCCTTTAAAATTCTATATGCATATTGGCGCGCTGTACGCATCAATGGGGCGTCTTTAATGATGTCTGCTATGCGAAACCGCATAATGCCGCTTTGTTGTGTCCCGAGTATGTTCCCGGGTCCGCGTAATTTCAAATCTACTTCTGCTATTTTAAAACCGTCGTTGGTGCTTGTCATGGTTTCTATCCGTATGCGGGCTTCTTGTGAAAGTTTGTAGTCTGTCATTAGAATACAGTAAGATTGTTCAGCGCCACGTCCGACACGTCCGCGTAATTGGTGCAGTTGTGATAAACCGAAGCGTTCGGCGCTTTCAATCAGCATGATAGAGGCATTCGGCACATCAACTCCGACTTCAATCACAGTTGTAGCGACCATAATTTGCGTTTCATTATTTTTGAATTTTAGCATTTCAGCTTCTTTTTCATCGGGTTTCATTTTACCGTGTACCATACTGATTTGGTAGCCGGTACCTTCAAAGAATTGTTTGATTTTTTCATAATTATCAGTCAGATTTTGATAATCCATCACTTCGCTTTCTTCTATCAATGGGAAAACCACATATGCCTGCCGTCCTTGGGCTATTTCCCGTTTGATAAATTCAAAAACTTTCAATTTGTCTTTACGATACCGGTGAATGGTTTGCACGAGTTTACGTCCGGGCGGTAGTTCGTCAATGATAGAAATATCCAAATCACCATAATGCGTCAATGCCAGAGTTCTGGGAATGGGCGTAGCCGTCATGACTAAAATATGCGGCGGAATGGTATTTTTGCGCCACATTTTGGCGCGTTGCGCTACGCCAAAACGGTGCTGTTCATCGATGATGGCAATCCCCAGATTTTTGAATTTGACGACATCCTCGAGAACGGCGTGTGTGCCTACTAAGATATGTAAATTGCCATTTATGAGATTCTCAGCGATTTCAAGACGCTCTTTTTTCTTGCTTGATCCGGTTAATAGTCTGATATTCAGTCCTAATTTGTCGGCATAAACTTTTAATCCTTTGTAATGCTGTTGTGCCAAAATCTCGGTCGGGGCAATCATCGAAGCTTGATAGCCGTTGTCTATAGCCATCAACATTGACAATAGCGCAACGATAGTTTTGCCACTGCCGACATCACCTTGTAGCAAACGGTTCATTTGGGCACCACTTTTGACATCAACACGAATCTCTTTAATAACGCGTTTTTGGGCATTGGTCAATTCAAATGGTAAAATCTCTTGGTAAAATCGATTAAAATAATGACCGATTAGTTCAAACACATGGCCTTTTATTTTATGTTTATGTTGGATATTTTTCTGAAGCAATTGTAATTGTAAATAAAATAATTCTTCAAATTTTAAACGGGTTTGTGCTTTATTTAAAAGTTCCAAACCTTGCGGAAAATGAATGTTAAAAAGTGCCTGATTTTTATTGAGTAATTTCAATTCTTGGAGGATATTTTCAGGTAAACTTTCTTTAAAGTTTAAGCCGACTTCCTTAAAAAGTGCCGTCATAATTTGGGTCCAAAGTCGGGTGTTAAACCCTTTTTTAATTAATTTTTCGGTAGATGGATAAACCGGTTGTAATTTTAAGAAGGATTTTTTTTGACGTTCTTCTATGGTTTCTATTTCGGGGTGGGCGATATTAAATTTCCGGTTAAATAAAGTAGGACGTCCATAAATAATATAGATTTCGGATGGGCGAAGTTTTTTTAGGATATAATCATAATTGCGAAACCAAACCAATTCTATTTCGCCGGTTTCATCACTAAAAATAGATGTTAATCTTTTTTTGCGTCCGGTGCCGGTTTCTTCCAATTTTGAAATTTTACCCTTTAATTGAATGTCAGCATTGACATTTCTAACGTCTTTAATTTTATAAAATTTGGTGCGGTCGATATAGCGAAACGGAAAATGATTGAGCAAATCTTCATAAGTTTTAATACCCAATTCTTTTTCTAATAATTCGGCTCTAACCCGACCAATGCCTTGTAAATATTTAATTGAATTTTTTAACATTTCTGCGTTTATAAGCACAAATTTAGTATTTTTTAAATGGATTTTGGTTAATATTCTAATCCTTTTTAGCTTTTGATATTATAGATATAACAGAGATATGACTCTTTTATTTATAAT
>WGDF01000132.1 GCA_015493405.1 Flavobacteriaceae bacterium | reverse complement strand
GTAAAGGTATTGGTATGATCCAAAGGAATAGCCGGATGGGGATACAAATCCTCAAGGGTGTCCATAATAATTTTGACTTTTTCTTTTTTGGTCATATATTTTGTATCTTTGTATGCGTGCAAAAATAGACAAATTATGACACACTTAAAACCCGGCGACAAAGCCCCTGAATTTGAAACTCAAAATTGTATGGGACAAAGGCTTAAACTATCTGATTTTAAAGGCCGAAAATTGATTTTATATTTTTTTCCTAAAGCCTTAACACCCGGATGTACGGCAGAAACAGTAGATTTAGCCACCCATTACGATGTACTCAAAAATAAAGGTTTTGAAGTCGTGGGTGTCAGTCCCGACGATGAAAAACGAGAAAAACGTTTCAAAGAAAAATATGAAGTCCCATTTTCACTCATTCCGGATGAAACCAAAAAGATCATTAAACTTTATGGTGTTTGGGGACTCAAAAAACTCTATGGACGCGAATATGAAGGTGTTTTTCGAACTACCTTTATCATAGATGAAAAGGGTGTTATTGAACATATCATCAAAAAAGTCAAAACAAAAGAACATACCAATCAAATACTAGCTTTATATGAATAATCAAGAACAAAACAAAGAATGGATCCAAGTATGGAGTTGTGAAGACGGGATGGAAGCACAACTGATTAAAAATTTAATGGAAATCAATAATATTCCCGTTAATTTACTCAATGTAAATTCCAATAATATGTTTCCGGATTCTCCCATAGCTGAAGTCACGGTAACCGTTCCTGAAGCGGAAGCCGATAAAGCTAAAAAATTAATAGAAGAGAATTTCAGCAAATAACCGGTAGCTTGTTTAGCAGAGAAGAATCCGCCCGTCTGCGCAAAGAATTTTGGATCAGTTTTGGCAAATCCTTTCCGAGGAAATGGTTGTTATACCACACCAAAGTTAAAGATTTGTCCTTAAAGTTCTATGCCGATCGCAAAAAAGCTTCAATCATGATTGATCTCGAAATGAAAGACCCTTTATTTCGGGAGGCTTATTTCGATAAATTTTTGGCTCTCAAACCGCTTCTGACAGAAGCGGTTCCGGGCTTGATTTTTGATCCGGAATACCGGCTGGAAAACGGCAAAATCATCAGCCGTATTTACAAAGAATTACCGGATGTTAGCATCCATAATAAAAACACTTGGGGCGATATCTACCGTTTTTTCAATGAAAATATGCCCAAACTCGAAGCTGTTTTTAAAGATTATCAAGATTTTATCAAAAATATATAACCTCATATGCTATGGCTTTTATAAAAATTATTTCAGAAGAAGACGCCGAAGGTCGTCTTAAAGAAATTTATGAAGATATCTCAAAAAAAAGAGGCAAATTGGCCAATGTTCATATGGCACAAAGCCTTAATCCGGAATCCATTGTCCACCATATGGATTTATATATTCACCTACTCTACGGCAAATCTCCCCTTAAGCGCTACCAACGTGAAATGATAGCCACTATTGTATCGGTTGCCACCGGATGTGGCTATTGCCAAGCCCATCATGGCGCTGCTTTAAATCATTTTTGGAAAAATGAGACAAAAATAGCCCAATTAAAAGCTGATTACACCAAATTATCACTTTCTAAGGCCGATAAATTACTATGTGAATATGCTTGGACTTTAACCAAAAATCCCGAAAAAACAAAAAAAGAAAGTCTTTTTATTGCCCCTTTAAAAGAGCAAGGTTTTTCCGATCTGGCTATTTTAGATGCAACGCTGATTATTAGTTATTTTAATTTTGTAAACAGGATTATGAATGGTCTAGGTGTTGAATTAGAAGGAGACCAAGGAAAAGGCTATAATTATGATTAAAAACAATTATACCATACACTTCTTGATGACTCACAGAATAAATACCTTCTTTTTGGTGTTATTTCAACTTTACAAACTAATACCTTAGCAACTACTAACTCGGCAGAATTAAATTTCTCATAAATTTCAATTTGAATGGAGATTCTAAACAATAAGCCTACGAAAAATTTCATTGCTAATTTTTGCCAATATAAATAGAATATATAATATTAAATCCGTTGAACCCCGAAGGGGTGACATTATTATAAACAAAACGATAAATAATTCGCTTGAACCCCGAAGGGGTGATATGATTATAGACCCAAACAATAAAAACAACCCTTTGAACCCTGAAAGAGTGACATTATTATAGATGTGACAATAAAAAAATACCATTGAACCCCGAAGGGGTGATATTATTATAAACAAAACGATAAAATAATTCGCTTGAACCCCGAAGGGGTGACATTATTATAGATAAAACGATAAAAAACATACCATTGAACCCCGAAGGGGTGACATTATTATAGATGAAACAATAAAAAAAATACCGATGTCCTAAACATGACAATATTTATTATTTATCAAAATCAAATAAATATTTTTCATCAAATTTGATTTCAAATTTTTGTAAAAAATCTATGTATTCTTCCTTAAATGTCTTTCTTTTATGATGTTCTTTTTGTTTTAAAATGTAATCATAAACGCTACCAATTTGCGAATGAGAATAAGAAAAAGCACCGTAACCTTCCTGCCAAGAAAATTTGCCTTTTACCCAACCTTGATTATTGATAAATTTAGAAGAATTATTTTTAATATCCCGTATCAAATCAGAAATTTTCATAGTGGGGTTAAGTCCTACAAAAATATGCACGTGATCTTGATAACCATTTACAATAATAGGTTTTTGACCTTTTGATTTGATAATTCCGCTAATATATTTATATAATTCATTGCCCCACAAATCTGAAATAAGATTTTCTCTACCTTTAACTGCAAAAACATATTGAATGTAAATTTGTGAAAATGTGCCTGCCATAATTATTAAATTTCATTTATGTTGTTATTTTATTCTTTCCAAAAATAATATTTTTTGGTTAAATGGGAAAAATTGTTCTACAATCTACAATCCTTTCACCCCTTCAGGGTTTTATCGGAATTGTTATTATCCATTGCTATAATCCTTTCACCCCTTCAGGGTTTTATCGGAATTGTTATTATCCATTGCTATAATCATTTCACCCCTTTGGGGTTTTGACGGAATTGCTGTATTCGTTGCTTATAATCATTTCACCCCTTCGGGGTTCTGGAAAATGATAGAACCATTTCTTGCGTTATATTCTTCTATTTTTGTTTGAATTGGAAAAAATTAAAAGTAAGAATAATAAAAATTGATGTTTAGAATTTAATTTATTAGAATTAATTTCAATCCCCTCCAAAAGAAAATAATTTCACAAAAAAATAATTTAAAATTAGATCAAAAATCTATCAAAAGATACTTGCCATCAAAGTGCGACCAAAGTGCCACCTAAGTGCGACCTAAGCATCTTTAAAAAAACGCATCAAAACCGGGCATTATAAATATTATTTATCATTGAACCATCCAATATTTAAATTTTTTGTTAATTATGTTTTGTCATTCAAAGGCATCATGTAATTTTGTCCTTAAAATCGGTCTTTATGAATACATTTCTCAAAAAAATATATGACTTACTCATTTCCACTAAAACTATGGCTGTCTTGTTCGTGCTATTTGCTACCGCTATGGGATTGGCCACCTTTATAGAAAATGATTTTGGCACGCCTACGGCACGCACTTTGATTTATAACAGTAGTTGGTTCGAACTCCTGATGCTGCTGTTAGCTATCAATCTTATCGGTAATATCATCCGTTTTAGAATGTATCGCAAGAAAAAATGGCCCGTCTTATTATTTCATCTTGCTTTTTTACTCATTTTAATCGGAGCCGGCATCACCCGTTACATCAGTTTTGAAGGTATGATGCCCATACGCGAAGGCGAAACGACCGATACTTTTTTGTCCGACAAAGTCTATTTAAAAGCCGATATAGATGATGGTGTTGATCGCATTGTACCGCCTTTCCAAAAAGCCTTGAAATTATCAGTTATTAATGCGCCGTTATTGACTGATAATCATTACAAAACACAACTCGATTTTAAAGGCAAGCCCATTGAGATCAAAGTCTTGAATTACATTCCTAATGCCAAGGAAGTACTGGATATAAATCCAAAGGGGCAAACCTATTTAAAATTTGTCGTTTCAACTGCACAAGGCCGGCAAGATTTATATTTTAAATCCGGCGAAAAAAAACTTATAGGCAATCAAACACTCGCCTTTAACAATACGTATCCCGATGCCGTCAATATATTTATCAAAAAGGACAGCCTGTATCTTTTATCACCTATAGGTGGCACATATATGCGTATGCAGGATCAAAAAAGGTTTGAAGTGCCCAAAGACAGTGTTGTACCCTTCCATTTGGCCTCTTTATACCAATTTAACGGATTGAATTTCGTTGTACCGCAAGGGCCGCTCAAAGGTATTCTCAAAAATGTGCCGGGCAAAAAAAACAGCGGTTTACGAGACCTGCTGCAAGTAAAAGTTCGAGCCGGAAATCAAGAAAAAATCGTTGGATTATTCGGCGGAAAAGGCTTACCCGAAAATCCTAAAATGTTTAACTTAAACGGCCTGAACTTCAGAATGACTTTTGGCTCTGTTTACCGGCATTTACCGTTTCAAATAAAATTGCGGGATTTTCAACTTGAAAAATACCCGGGCTCCAAAATGCCCAAATCCTATGCCAGTGAAGTTACTGTCATCGATAAAGACACCACTTTCAATTTCCGTATTTTTATGAACCACGTGCTCAACTATAAAGGTTACCGTTTTTACCAATCTTCCTTTACTATCACGCCGCAGTATGAAGAATCACAATTATCAGTCAATCATGATTTTTGGGGCACTTGGATCACTTATATTGGTTATGCCCTACTCTATTTCGGTTTACTGATGATCTTTATAGTCAAAGGCACCCGCTTTTATAAATTGCGACAACATTTGACGAAATTACAAAAAGAACGCCAAGCACTCATTTTACTCCTATTTTTAAGCGCTGGGTTCCATCTTAATGCCCAACAGGACCGTATTAATGTCGATTCTATTGTCGTCAAAACCGTAGCGCCGGCCGATAAAGCTGAAGCCTTCGGGCATTTGGTCATTCAAGATTATGGCGGACGAATGAAACCGGTCAATACTTACAGCTCCGAATTGCTCCGTAAACTAACCAAACACGATACTTACACAATATCCAACGGTCAAACTTTTACCGCTGATCAAATCCTTACGGGTATGATTAGCTATCCCGAAGGTTGGTGGTATGTACCGCTGATTTATATCGAGCGTGGCGACGAATCTTTGCGAAATATCATCGGTGTCGACAAAAATCAAAAATATGCCCGTTTGGTAGATTTTTTCAACAAAGATGGCGCTTACAAACTGCAATCTTATCTCGAAAAATCACAAAAAAAACGCATCAAAGGCAAGTTCGACAAAGATGTTGTTAATGTAAGCGGCAGAGTAAATTTACTTTACAATACTTTGTTGACTAACAACTTAAGATTATTCCCTCTACCTAATGATCCCAATC
>WGDF01000131.1 GCA_015493405.1 Flavobacteriaceae bacterium | reverse complement strand
GCATTAATAAATAGATAATTATTTAGTAAAAATATTAAGTTTTGATTTAAATTCCAAATTTAATTTAAGGATATTTTAGAATATTTGGAAAATGATCGGTTATTCTTTTGTTCTAAATCTTTTTTTTAACAAAAAATTATTTCAAAATATGACTGTTTCTTTCAAATTTTAAGGTTGGACTTTATATATTTGCAGCATTAAATTTTATATTCATAATGTTTCAATTAAACCCTGATTTACTTAAGTTTCCTCCCGTAAAATTGGCTAATAATGAAGGTTTATTGGCTTATGGCGGCGATTTATCCGTTGCGCGTTTAATTGAAGCTTACAAGCAAGGTATTTTTCCTTGGTATGACCAAACCGACACAATCTTGTGGTGGGCGCCTGATCCACGTATGGTTCTTTTTCCCGATGAAATTAAAATTTCTAAAAGTATGCGGGCTTTTATGCGTAAGTCTAATTATACTATTACTAAAAATAAAGCCTTCAAGGCGGTGATTAGTCATTGTGCAAACGTTCGAAGAAAAGGGCAGGAGGGAACGTGGCTGCATCAGGATATGCAATCAGCTTATTATAAATTATATCAAGAAGGAAAAGCATTTTCAATAGAAGTATGGAATACTGAAAATGTATTGGTTGGTGGTTTATATGTCATTCAGTCGAATCAGCAGGTCTGGTCTGGAGAAAGTATGTTTCATTTAGAGCCAAATACATCCAAATTGGCCTTTATATATTTAGCTCAACTAGCGCAACAAAATGACATAAAATTGATAGATTGTCAATTATACACCGACCATTTGGCCAGTTTAGGCGCCAGAGAAATACCCCGTTTTGAATTTATGACTTATTTTGATAAATAAAAAAGTCACGCCTTCTTAGGCGTGACTTGCTATTTTTTTGATAAAATATAATGTTATCTGTTGGATTTAATGACAGGGCTCGCTGTTTTTCGATTGAGATTTACAGCATTGGGATCGACTACTTTTCCTTTTATTTTTAAAATAACAACATTATTGGTTGCATTAGAATAAACAGTAACAGTTTTTCTAAAGGGACCTGCTCTATGTGTGTTATATTTGACTATAATTTTGTCAGATTTACCGGGCATAATAGGTTGGGTCGGCTTACTGGGTATGGTGCAACCGCAAGAAGATTTAACCCGATCGATAATTAATGGTGCATCACCGGTGTTTGTAAATTCAAATACTCTGGTGCCATCAGCATTTTTATTGACTGTTCCATAGTCAATTTCAGTTTGCTTAAATTCAATTTTGGCTTTTTTTTCTTGTGAAAAACCTTGAAAACTAATGATTGCGATTAATAAAATTAGAACTTTTTTCATTTTTATACTTTTAATTTAGAGTCAAATTTATAATTTTTTTTTAAAGAATGCTCAACTTATACGTTTTTTTTACATTCATTGTGTTAATTATCAAATTTTGTGCCAAAAATCTTATCGCTTTTCAAATAAAATTGAGGATAGACTCTTAAATGATTTAAAGAATAATTGTATTTTTGTAACTTATAATTATTTTTTAAGCAAAATTCGTTTTAATATGAGCATTCCCGCAAAATATAATCCCTCAAAAGTAGAAGACAAATGGTATGAGTATTGGATGAAAAACCGTTATTTTCATTCGGAACCCGATGATCGTGAACCTTATACTATTGTTATTCCGCCACCAAATGTTACCGGTGTTTTGCATATGGGACATATGCTCAACAATACTTTACAAGATGTCTTGATTCGACGGGCGCGTATGCAAGGTAAAAATGCTTGTTGGGTACCGGGAACCGATCATGCTTCTATAGCAACTGAAGCCAAGGTCGTGGCAAAATTGAAAGAACAAGGTATAGAAAAAGAAGATTTGTCTAGAGAAGCATTTCTCAAGCATGCTTGGGATTGGACACATAAGCATGGTGGCATTATTTTGGAGCAACTCAAAAAATTAGGCGCATCTTGTGACTGGGATCGCACTAAATTTACCTTGGATGACGATATGTATGAAAGCGTTATCAAAGTTTTTGTCAATTTATATCAAAAAGGGAAAATTTATCGTGGTTTTCGCATGGTCAATTGGGATCCGGAAGCCAAAACTACAGTTTCAGACGAGGAAGTAAATTATACCGACGAGCAAGGTTATTTATATTATATCAATTATCCTGTTGTGGGTGAAAAAGATGCTTATATTCAAATTGCGACAACCCGTCCGGAAACTATTTTGGGTGATACGGCAATAGCAGTCAGTCCTGAAAATGAAAATTACCAAAAATTTATTGGTAAAAAAGCTGTGGTCCCGATTGCCAATCGTGAGATTCCTATTATTGCCGATGATTATGTCGATCCGGAATTTGGAACCGGCGCTTTAAAAATCACGCCGGCACATGACCCCAATGATAAAGAAATAGGAGAACGTCATAATCTTGAGATTATTGATATTTTTAACGAAGATGCCACCTTAAATACACATGGCTTACACTATGAAGGAAAGGATAGGGATGTGGTCAAAAAAGAAATTGTTGAAGAGTTGAAAGCAAAGGGTTTTTTAGATAAAATAGAAAAGCATTTGCATCGCGTAGGCCGTAGTGAGCGCACAAACGCAGTCATTGAACCTCGTTTGTCACGCCAATGGTTTTTAAAGATGAAAGAATTGGCGCAACCGGCTATTGAAGCCGTTAATAATGAAGAAGTGAAACTTATCCCCAAAAAATTTGAAAACACTTATTTTCATTGGATGAATAATGTACGGGATTGGAATATTTCAAGACAATTGTGGTGGGGGCATCGTATTCCGGCTTATTTTTATGGTGCAGGCGAAGACGATTTTGTAGTAGCAGAAAATATTGAAAGGGCTTTGAAATTAGCCCGTGAAAAAACCGGTCGCACTGATTTGCAAGTCACCGATTTGAAACAAGATGAAGATGCTTTGGACACTTGGTTTTCATCTTGGTTGTGGCCGATGAGTGTGTTTGACGGTATTCGACATCCTGATAATAAGGATTTTAAATATTATTATCCGACTAACGATCTGGTTACTGCACCGGAGATTTTATTCTTTTGGGTTGCCCGTATGATTATGGCCGGCTATGAATTTGAAGGTAAAAAACCTTTTGAAAATGTATATCTTACCGGAATTGTTCGTGATAAATTAGGTCGTAAAATGTCCAAGTCGTTAGGCAATTCGCCTGACCCGATTAAGATGATGGAAGAACACGGTGCTGATGCTGTCAGAGTGGGTATGTTGTTAACCTCACCTGCCGGCAACGATTTGCCATTCGACCTCGATTTGGTCATGCAGGGGCGTAATTTTGCCAATAAAATTTGGAATGGATTCCGTTTGGTTAAGTCTTGGGAAATCAATCCTGAAAAACCACAGCCGGCTTATGCTAAAACGGCTGTTGAATGGTACCAAAACCGTTTTGATCAAGTCTTGTCGGAAATAGAAGATGATTTTTCAAAATACCGTATTTCCAATGCTTTGATGCGTATTTATAAGCTCATTTGGGACGATTACAGTTCTTGGTTTTTAGAAATGATCAAGCCACCGTTCGGCGAAAAAATTGATGCTAAAACCTTTAACCAAACCATTGCTATTTTAGAGAACAATATGAAGGTTTTGCATCCTTTTATGCCCTTTATGACTGAAGAAATTTGGCAATATATCAAAGAACGCACGCCTGAAGAAGCTATTATAATTGCAGATTACCCCAAATTACAAGCATTTGATGCTGCATTTTTATCGCAAATGCAACAGGTGCAGGAGGTGATTTCCG
>WGDF01000130.1 GCA_015493405.1 Flavobacteriaceae bacterium | reverse complement strand
TAGACTACTCTGATACTCTAATGGCAGCTGCAGGTCATCAAGCCGAATCGGCAAAACAAGCTTCTATGAAGGCCAATTACGGTAAATATATCCTTATCGTTGAAGGGGCTATACCGACCAAAGATGATGGTGTTTATTGCACTATTGCAGGGCGAACAGCTATTGAAATTATTAAAGAATCTGCTGCCGGAGCTGCAGCCATTTTAACTTTTGGCAGTTGTTCTTCTTGGGGCGGCGTTCAAGCTGCTTCTCCCAATCCTACCGGTTCAGTTCCCGTCGATGCTATCATCAAAGATAAACCTATTATAAAGGTACCGGGATGTCCACCAATTTCAGAAGTCATGACCGGTGTGGTCTTATACTATGCCATGTTTGGAAAATTACCCGAGTTAGATGATGAAGGGCGACCCAAACAATTTTATGGCAAACGCGTGCATGATTCTTGTTACAGAAGACCTTATTTTGATGCCGGACTATATGCCGAAACTTTTGATAGTGAAGAAGCCAAAAAAGGCTATTGTTTATACAAACTAGGCTGTAGAGGCCCCGTCACTTACAATTCGTGTGGCACTATCGGCTGGAATGGTGGTGTCGGATTCCCTATAAAATCCGGACACCCTTGTATTGGCTGTAGCGAAAACAATTTTTGGGATAATGGGCCTTTTTATGAAAGATTGGAAAATATCCCCGGAATGGGTATAGAAGCCACCGCAGACAAAATTGGTAAAATTGTGCTCGGAGCCGCTGTTGGTGGTGCAGCCGTTCATGCCGTTGCGACCAATATCTTTAAGAAAAAAGAAATTGAAAAGAATATTGAAATGGGTGAAATAAATGAACAAAATCTCAATGAATAAAATTTAATATCATGGCAAATAGAATAGTAGTTGACCCAATCACCAGGATTGAAGGTCATTTAAGAATAGAAGCAGAAATCAAAGACGGTAAAATCGTCAATGCATATAGTTCCTCAACTATGATAAGAGGAATGGAAAAGATAGTAGAAGGACGCGATCCTCGTGATGTATGGGCTTTCGTTCAACGCACTTGTGGAGTTTGTACCACAGTTCACGCAATCGCTTCTATCCGAGCAGTAGAAGATGCTTTGGGTATCGTTGTGCCACCTAATGCTGAATTGGCAAGAAATATTATTACCGTATCACATGCTTTTCAAGATCATGTCGTACATTTTTATCATTTACATGCCTTAGACTGGGTTGACGTTACCAAAGTCTTGGAAGCTGACCCAAAAGCTACTTCCGTATTAGCGCAAAGTATCTCCAAATGGCATAACTCCTCACCGGGATATTTCTCAGATGTTAAAAACCGTATCAAAAAATTTATCGACAGCGGGCAACTCGGTATCTTTGCCAATGGCTACTGGGGACACCCTGCTATGAAATTGCCTCCTGAAGTCAATTTATTAGCCGTTGCTCACTATTTGGAAGCTCTTGAATTTCAAAAAGATATCGTAAAAATTCATACCATTCTCGGTGGTAAAAACCCGCATCCTCATTTTCTGGTTGGCGGAATTGGTAGCCCTGTAAATATGGGAGATGCCGGAGGATTGACTATTGACCGCTTGGCATATATCGGTCAGTTGCTCAAAAAAGCACATGAATTTATCAACCAAGTTTATGTCCCCGACCTTTTGGCTATTGCTTCATTCTATAAAGATTGGGGTGCAATAGGCGTTTCTAAATTTAAAAACTATTTGGTTTACGGCGATTTGCCTACTGATAATATCAGAAATGTCAGTAGCTATAAATGGCCAAGGGGTATTATTTTGGATGGTGATTTGAGTAAAGTTCATGATGTCAATCTTGAAAACACCAACGACATTCAAGAATTTGTAAACAAATCTTGGTATGATTATTCCAAAGGAAAAGACGTCGGTTTACATCCTTATGAAGGCGAAACAAACATTCACTATACCGGACCTAAACCACCATATGAGTATCTTGATGTGGATAAGTCTTACAGTTTTGTCAAAACGCCGCGTTATCAAGGTAAACCTATGGAAGTAGGGCCCTTATCACGTATGTTAGTCGGCTATGCTAAAGGCATTCCGGAATATAAAAACATTATCGATTTTGCTCTGAAAAAACTGGATATTCCAGTTGAAGCTTTATTCTCCACTTTGGGCAGAACTGCTGCAAGAGGTTTAGAAAGTGCTTTATTGGCTGATTGGGGCTTAGAATTCTACGATCAATTGATCAATAATTTCAAAAAAGGTGATACCAAAATGGCCAATATGGATAAATGGGAACCTAATACTTGGCCCAAACACGCTAAAGGTGTCGGTTATATGGAAGCGCCTCGTGGTGGTTTGGCACATTGGATTGTCATTGATGACAAGAAAACCGCTAATTACCAAATGGTCGTTCCTACGACTTGGAATGCCTCTCCACGTGATCCAAAAGGTCAAATGTCGGCTTATGAATCTGCTTTAATAGGCACGCCAATCGCTGACCCCAACAATCCGTTGGAAATCTTACGCACCATTCATTCTTTTGATCCTTGTTTGGCTTGTGCAGTCCACCTTTATGATCCTAAAGGTAAACATATCAGTCAGTTGCAAGTTGGTGGTGCTTGTATGATATAAAATTTATTAATTATGAAAACAATAACATACAATTATAAAAGATTATACGTTTGGGAACTTGCCGTTCGTTTTTTTCATTGGACGACTGTAACATCCTTAATCGTATTGGTTTTTACCGGATTTATTATTGCCGATCCACCATCTCTGAATTTAAATGTTGAAGCTACTGATTCATATTGGTTCGGTTATATCCGTATGATCCATTTTACATTTGCATATATATTGATAGCTAATGTAATTTTTAGACTCTATTGGGCTTTTGTGGGTAATCAATTTGCCAATTGGCGCAATTTTGTACCTTATACCAAAAAACATTGGCAAAATATCGCTCATGTTATAAGAGTAGATATTTTTTTAATGAAAGATAAAAATCATAATTTATCCGACATTAGTATTGGCCATAATTCACTGGCAGCATTTTCTTATTTCATTATGACCTTATTATTTTTCTTACAAGCAATAACAGGGTTGGCTTTGATGGCAGACAATTCCACTTGGTGGTTCCCTAAAATGTTTCATTGGATCGTGCCTATATTGGGGGGGGATATTCCTACTAGGTATATTCATCATATTTCTACTTGGTTCTTTTTAGTTTTTGTAGTAGTCCATGTATATTTGGTACTTTACCACGATTATGAAGAAGCACGTGGGGAAGCTTCATCTATGATTAGTGGCTTTAAATTTGTCAGAAGTGAACGTTTTAAAAATGCGATAACCAAAGTGGTATCTAAAATAAAAGAAAGCCCAACTCAACAATCAAAAGCTGAAAAAACAGATGAAGAATAAGAAAATCAGTATGATTTCCGATGATGTAATGGAATTGCAGAAATTGTTTTATCAAACACATGATTATTCCGACAAAAAATACAAAGACCGTGTCTTAATTCTGGGTATTGGTAATTATTTGATGGGAGATGAAGGGGTTGGCGTCCATGCGGTACAAGCATTGAGTAAAATCAAATTACCGGATTTTGTAGATATAATGGATGGCGGTACGGGAAGTTTTGATTTGATGCCGATTTTAGCGCAATATCCATTGGTAATTTTTATTGATGCAACCATGGATTTCAGATCACCCGGTACTATTGATGTTATTTATCCGGAATTTGCAGCTGATTTTCCAACGGTTTTAAGTGCACATGATGTCGGGCTTAAAGATATGATTGATGCACTGGAATTTAAAGGCGAATTGCCTAAAATTATCCTGATAACCGTTTCTATCAAAGGAATGAGCCCTATGGATATTACTTTAAGTGATGATGTTCAAGCAAGTATCCCGAAAGTAGTTGAGACCATTAATGATATTTTGGGTAAAATTAGTATCAAAAAACAGACAGATTGAACAATTCTGATTTTCCATAATTGAGTATTTATTTCGAATATTACCTACCTTAATCCGGTAGGTAATATTTGACTATATAAAACCGTAAGCTTACAACTCCTTTGATAAGGAGTTTTTTAGTATTTTTGATTATATGCAAACCTATCACATACATATCAAAGGCATCGTGCAAGGGGTCGGTTTCAGACCTTTTGTCTATCAAAAAGCCTTAAAGTACAAACTAAAAGGTTGGGTCAATAACACCACCGACGGTGTGCATATTGAAATCAATGCCGATGAAAAAACTGCGTGTCAATTTCTACAAGATATTTTAGAGCATCTACCACCGTTGGCAATCGTAACAAATCACAGCATTAATGAAGTTGAAAATCAACAATTTGATAACTTTAACATTATAAAAAGTAAAGACAGTAAACATACCAATGTTTTATTGACCCCGGACGTAGCTATGTGCCCTGACTGTCGGCAAGAACTATATGATTCCGATAACCGTCGGTATCAATATCCGTTTATCACTTGTACCAATTGCGGACCGCGTTACTCTATCATTACCGCCCTGCCTTACGACCGTCCCTTTACTACAATGAAAAAGTTTGAAATGTGTCCGGTTTGTCAAAAAGAATACAATAATCCGCTCGAACGCCGGCACTTTTCTCAAACCAATTCTTGTCCGGATTGTGCTATAGAAATGCAATGGTATG
>WGDF01000129.1 GCA_015493405.1 Flavobacteriaceae bacterium | reverse complement strand
GTGATAATATCTTAGACGAAGTCAAACGCTATGCTTTAATTGCCACCGAAATTGTTCATAACAATCAATTTGATATTATTCACGCTCACGACTGGTTGGCTTATGAGGCAGGGATTGCCGCCAAAAAAATCAGTGGCGCTCCCTTGGTGGTGCATATGCACGCAACGGAGTTTGACCGCTCAGGCGAACACGTAAACCAAGTGGTTTATGAGATTGAAAAACGTGGTATGGAGGCGGCGGATAGGGTGGTTGCTGTCAGTAATTTGACCCGAAATATCATTATTGAGAAATACGGTATTCATCCCGATAAAGTCAAGGTGGTTCACAATGCCGTGGAACCGGTTGACAAGCGTTTGTTTGCCGATGAACAAAAAAATGTCAAGGAAAAAGTCGTTACTTTTCTCGGTAGGGTTACCTTTCAAAAAGGACCGGATTATTTTGTGGAAGCTGCGAATAAAATTTTGCAAAAAGATGATAATGTGCGATTTGTGATGGCAGGATCAGGTGATATGCTCAATAAAATCATCCGTAGGGTAGCTGCTTTGGGTATCGCCAACCGTTTTCATTTTACAGGTTTTTTAAAAGGTGAAGATGTCGATAGAATGTTTGCGCACAGCGATGTATATGTGATGCCGAGTGTGTCCGAGCCCTTTGGGATTTCACCTTTGGAAGCGATGCGTTCCAATGTACCGGTGATTATTTCCAAACAATCGGGCGTTTCCGAGATTTTGAAATATGCCCTAAAAGTCGATTTTTGGGATATTGATGCGATGGCAGACTATATTTACGGCTTGTTGCACTATGATGGCATCTCCAAAATGTTTAAAAAACACGGCAAAACCGAAGTAGATAATTTGAAATGGGAATTTGCCGCTAAAAAATTATTAAAAATTTATGATGAGCTCATTTAGTTTATTATGCTTAGTGCATCATCTAAACCACAGAACATTAAAATCCACCGAATTAAAATAGAAAAAATGAAATCAATTTGCTTTTACTTTCAAGTACACCAACCTTTTAGATTGAGAAAATACAGATTTTTTGACATCGGAAAAGAGCATCACTACTACGATGATTACGAAAATGAATTTATTATGAAGCGGGTAGGAGACAAGTGCTATTTGCCTATGAATCAATTGCTGTTGGACTTGATTAAAGAATATGGTTCACAATTTAAAGTCAGTTTTTCTGTTTCCGGTACGGCTTTGGATCAATTTGAAATGTATTATCCGGAAGTTTTAGAAAGCTTTAAAAGATTGGCAGCCACCGGTTCTATTGAGTTTTTGGCTGAAACTTATCCGCATGCTTTGGCATCATTAAAAAGTAAAGACGAATTTGTAAAACAAGTAACACATCAGCGCAATCGTATCAAAGCGTTATTCGGACAAGAACCGGTTACTTTTCGTAATACGGAGTTGATTTATTCGGACGAAATAGGTGCGATGGTGGCAGATATGGGTTTTAAGACGATGCTTACCGAAGGCGCTAAACATATATTAGGTTGGAAATCACCAAATTATATTTACACCAATGCCATTAATCCCAAATTGAAACTCTTGCTTAAAAATTTCCAATTGAGTGATGATATCGCTTTCCGTTTTTCTGAAAGAGCTTGGAACGAATGGCCTCTAACCACCGAAAAATATGTGACTTGGCTCAATCAAATTGCGCCGGACGAACAAGTCGTTAATTTGTTTATGGATTACGAAACCTTTGGCGAGCACCAATGGCCGGAAACCGGCATTTTTGACTTTATGCGCGCCTTGCCGGCAGCGGTTTTTAAACACACCAATTTCCAATTCAATACACCGGCAGAGGTAAGCGAAAAATTTCAGCCGGTTGCCAAATTACACGTTCCTTATCCCATTTCTTGGGCAGATGAAGAACGCGATTTAACGGCTTGGTTGGGCAATGAATTACAAGACGAAGCTTTTGATAAGTTATACAGCCTTGAAGATAAAGTCAAAACTTGCAACGACCCGCAACTCTTGCGTGACTGGGAATACTTGCAAACCAGTGACCATTTTTATTATATGTGTACCAAGTGGTTTTCAGATGGCGATGTGCATAAGTATTTCAACCCTTATGGTTCGCCTTACGATGCCTTTATCAACTATATGAATGTATTGTCCGATTTTGAAATCAGATTGCAACAATGTGTTGATAATTTGAAACTGCAACCTCGTAAACAAATCAAACCTAAAGTGAAACCAAAAAACAAAAGAAAACCGCGAAAAACAGTAAAAAAAGCAAAAGATGAATAGAATAAACCATTGAGCGCCATTAGGTGCGCCCTGTTAGTAGCAAAACAATGAAAAAGACCATTGAGCGCCATTAGGTGCGCCCTATTAGTAGATGAATAATAAAAAAGACCATTGAGCGCCATTAGGTGCGCCCTATTAGTAGATGAATAATAAAAAAGACCATTGAGCGCCTTTAGGTGCGCCCTGTTAGTAGATGAATAATAAAAAAGACCATTGAGCGCCTTTAGGTGCGCCCTGTTAGTAGATACGTTAAAAAAATAATATCCGTAAATTAATTATGTCTAACACCTATTCTCAAATATTCATTCAAATTGTTTTTACCGTAAAAGGTAGAGAAAATCTAATCCCTATATCAAAAAGAAAAGAATTACATAAGTACATTACAGGCATTATAAAAAAACGCAATCAAAAATTAATATCTGTTTTTGCTATGCCTGACCACATTCATATATTGATTGGAATAAAACCGGATATTCGTATTTCTGATTTGGTTAGAGATATAAAAACCGGAACATCAAAATATATTAAAGAAAACAATTGGGTAAAAGGAAAATTTGCTTGGCAGAGTGGATATGGTGCGTTTTCATATTCAAAAAGTCAAGTAGATAAGGTGGTAAAATATATTGCGAATCAGGAACAGCATCATAAAAAGAAAACATTTAAAGAAGAATATTTAGAATTTTTACAAAAATTTGAGATTGATTATGATGAACGTTATTTGTTTAAATGGATAGATTAGTTGATAAATTGGGTCGCCCCTACGGGGCTATGTTTTTTCGGGAATTCAATTTTCTACTAACGGATCGCCCCTATGGGGCTTATATTAATTTCGTTTTATGTTAAATATTTGAATTATTTGAGCGCCAAAGGGTATCCTGTTAATAGATAAACAATAAAAAAACGTTAAGCACCTTTAGGTGCGCCCTATTTGTAGTAGATGAATAATAAAAAAGACCATTGAGCGCCATTAGGTGCGCCCTGTTAGTAGCAAAACAATAATAAACAACCATTGAGCACCATTAGGAGCGCCCAGTTAGTAGATGAATAATAAAAAAATACCATTAAGTGCCGTAGGTGCGCCCTATTTATAGAAATGTGTAATTTAGCATTTAAAAAAAAATGATATTATATTAAAACATTAAAAAAAGAATTTGAAAATGAATAATCCTAAAACCACTGCTACAGTATTCGAAATCAGTTGGGAAGTCTGTAATAAAGTCGGCGGTATCCATACTGTGATTTCTACCAAAGCCAAGGAATTGATGAAAAGATACCCCAATTTGATTATGATTGGGCCCGATTTGCCAAATGACAATGGTGGTAATGATGAATTTATCGAAGATAAGAATCTCTTGAGAGAATGGCATGCCGTTGCCGGCAAACAAGGTTTGAAATTTAGAATCGGACGCTGGAATATTCCTGGGAACCCCATAGCTATTTTAGTCGATTTTACTGCTTTGTTCCAAAAGAAAGACCAGATTTTTTACCAATTTTGGGAACGTTATAATTTGGATTCCCTACGCGGAGAATGGGATTATATTGAACCGGTAATGTTTGGCTATGCTACCGGACAAATTATTGAATCTTATTACAAATTTAATTTATTGTATCATGATGATGTCCTGGCACAATTTCATGAGTGGATGACCGGATCCGGAATCTTATATCTAAAAAATAGAGTCCCCGGTATTGGAACGGTATTTACCACTCATGCGACCATTTTAGGGCGTACCATAGCCGGTAATAATTTGCCTTTGTATGACGAACTGGAACATTTCAACCCCGAAGTTTTAGCCAATCAATTTAATATTACAGCCAAATATTCTTTAGAGCGTATTTCTGCAGAACAAGCTGATGTCTTTACAACCGTGTCGTCTATTACCGCTCGAGAGTGTAAATATCTACTAAAGAAAGAACCTGATTTAGTCACACCTAACGGTTTTGAAGATAGTTTTGTGCCTAAAACAAAATTATATCAAGAAAAAAGAGACCTTGCTAAAAACACCCTGAAAAAAGTATCGGAAGCTGTTTTGGGTTATCCTCTTAACAATGAACCTTTGTATGTACTGACTAGTGGGCGTTATGAATTTAAAAATAAAGGATTAGATGTCTATATCAAAGCACTCAATAAATTGCGAAGCGCACATCCGGATCGCGACATTGTAGCTTATATTTCTGTTCCGGCAGGCATCAAAGGGGTCAATCAAATTGTGGCAGATCGTTTGGTTGGTAAGCCGGTCTCAAATCCATATCCTTGTCTTTCTACACACGAATTATATAATGTTGAAAATGATCCCGTCATTGGTTTAATGCAAGAATTAGACCTCAAAAACAGTATTGACGACCGCATTAAAATCATTTTTACACCGGTGTATCTCAATGGAAAAGACGGCATTGTCAATTTGCCATACTATGACTGGTTAATGGGGTTTGATTTAACGGTTTTCGCTTCTTATTATGAACCTTGGGGGTACACCCCTATGGAAAGTGTGGCTTTTCATATTCCGACTATAACCACGAGTTTGGCCGGGTATGGGGCTTGGATAGCACCCAAACTAAAGCCGGAGACCAAAGGGGCTTTTGTAATTGAAAGAAATGATAAAAATGATGTGGCAGTAATTGACCGGATAGCTGAAATTATCAATGATTTCACTAAGTTTACTGAAAAAGATACAAAAATAGCCACACGAGAAGCACAAGATTTGTCCAAATTAACACTTTGGAAAGCGTTGGTGCGTTATTATTTGGAAGCTTATCAGGAGGGTTTAGAAATAGTCAGTCCTCGTAAACAAGAGATAGGTACGTATTATAATCCGACTTATCAAGGACTCAAATTTGAAGATATAGAATCGGACAAACCTTTATGGAAAAAAGTTTTTGTCAAGCCGAAACTACCCGAAGAAATTGTTTTTTTAGAAGAGTTATCAAAAAATTTATGGTGGACTTGGCAAAAGGACGCTGAAGCACTCTTTAGAGATATCAATCCGGAACTTTGGGAAAAAGTTTTGCATAATCCGGTCAGGTTGTTAGAAGAACTCAATATGAGACAACTCCTTCGTTTAAAATCAAATACAGAATTCATCCAAAAATTGCAAGCGGTTGAAAAAGATTTTAGAGCCTATATGGCAGAGTCCAAACCAGATGATCAAATAGCTTATTTCAGTATGGAATTCGGCTTACATGATACAGTCAAAATCTTTTCAGGCGGATTGGGTATTTTGGCGGGTGATTATATGAAAGAAGCCAGTGACAGCAATTATAATATGATAGGGGTGGGCTTGTTGTATCGCTATGGTTATTTTACACAAAAAATCACTTTATTGGGTGATCAAATTTCGGGATTAGTAGCGCAACGCTTTACACATTTGCCGGTGACGCCGGTTTATAATGAAAAAAATGAGCGCTTATTAATTCATATTTCTTTACCGGGGCGGACTTTGCAGGCACAAGTATGGCGTTTAAATGTAGGACGAAATGCGCTGTATTTATTAGATACGGATATTCCGGAAAATACTGAATTTGACCAAAAAATTACCGCACAACTTTACGGCGGTGGCTTGGAAATGCGATTGCTTCAAGAAATTCTATTGGGTATAGGTGGCATACGCTTGTTGAAAGATTTAAACATCAATCCTGACTTGGTGCATATCAATGAAGGCCATGCCGCTATGACCGGCTTGGAGCGTTTACGTCTCTTAATGGATGAAAAAGGACTGAGTTTTGATGAAGCCAAAGAAGTAGTTAGAGCATCGGCTTTGTTTACCACGCATACGCCGGTACCGGCAGGTCATGATGCCTTTTCAGAAGATTTAATGCGGGCGGTTTTACCCAAATATCACGAAAAATTACATCTGTCTTGGCAAGAATTTATGGCTTTGGGAAGAGTTAATCCGGAGGATAAAAGGTCTAAATTTTCAATGAGTATTCTGGCGGCTAAATTATCGCAGGAAATCAATGGCGTGAGTAAAATTCATGGCACAGTCAGCAAGCAGATGTTTAGTCATTTGTATCCGGGGTATTATCCTCAAGAATTGCATATCGACTACGTAACCAATGGCGTGCATTTGCCCTTTTGGATTGGTAGCAAATGGTGTAAATTATACAAAAATCAACTCAATCAGCATTATAAACAACACCAATTGGACCGCGATATGTGGCGTAAAATCTATGAAACCGATGACCGCGATATTTGGGATATTCGTACTTTCTACAGACAAAAATTAGTGGCTTATTTAAAAGAAAGAATTAAATCGGAAATGATTCAACGCGGAGAATCGCCACGTATTATTTTTAATTCTTTGGATGGTCTGCGTGATGATATACTGACCATTGGTTTTGCCCGTCGTTTTGCAACCTACAAAAGAGCCCTATTGATTTTTAATAATATAGAACGTCTAAAAGAAATTTTACATCAAAAAGAGACACCGGTTCAAATTATCTTTGCCGGAAAAGCACATCCCAAGGATAAAGCCGGTCAAGATTTGATCAAAAGAATCATTGAATTATCCAAATCAAAGGATTTTATCGGTAAAATATTTTTTGTTGAAAATTATGATATTCAATTGGCAAAATATATGGTGCAAGGCGTTGACGTATGGCTAAATAATCCTACACGACCTTTAGAAGCATCGGGGACGAGTGGCGAGAAAGCCGTGATGAACGGCGTGCTCAATTTCAGTGTGCTGGATGGTTGGTGGGCAGAAGGCTATGTCAAAGGCGCCGGCTGGGCACTCAAAGAGGAACGCACCTATGACAATCAAGAATTTCAAGATGCTTTAGATGCGTTGACCATTTATAATTTATTGGAAGATGAAATTGTGCCGGCATTTTACCAACGAAATACACAACAAATTCCGGTACAATGGGTGGAAATGATTAAGAAAAATATTGCGGAAATACTCCCCGATTATACGATGAAACGTATGATAGAAGATTATAACCGTAAGTTTTATACGCCTCAATTGAAACGGGCCAAAATATTATCAGCTAATCATTATCAAGAAGCCAAAGCCATAGTGCAATGGAAAAAGAAAGTAATGGAGCGCTGGGATGATATAACTATTATCAATGCCGAATTTCCCGATGCCAATATCCGACCCTTAGTGATGGGTGAAACATTTAAGGTTAGTTTGACTTTGGATATTAAGGATATTAATCCGGAGCATATCGGCGTTGAAATATTATTGGGACGTAAAAAAGAAGATAATACGGAAGAATTGTTATATAAATTTCCTCTAAAATTATTTGCTGTTAAAGATTATATCGCGACCTATCAAAAGGAAATTCCCATTTCGAGTGCCGGTGTTTACGATTTTACCTTTAGGGTTTATCCTAAAAACGAATTGTTGCCTCACCGTATGGATTTTCCTTTGTTTAAATGGATATAAACTGATGGTTTTTGTCAGACAATTTTAATGTATTGGCAATCAAATTTTTTAATACCGGAGAATATTATCTGTTGCACTTTTTGTTTGAATTTAGAAGTTAAAACTTCTGGTAATAGTAGTTTTGCAATAGGCAGCAAATCAATAGAAGACATCAGTTATTTTTTTAACAGCAAATACCAAACTTTTTAAAAAAATCCACAAGTATGAGACTGTTCCGTTTTTTATGATTTGCATATTAATCGTGTAAGATATATTATGCCAATTGATAAAACTGTTTTTTAACAATCGTTAAAAAATATTTTTTACCGTGTCAAAAACCAGATACAAAGCTGATTGCTTGTATTCCCAATTGTCTTTTATCCCAAAGAATGGAAATAAAATAAGCAAAAAACGGTAGTATCCCTTTTTGTGTGTATAGTTTCGTTTTCTTATATGCAAATGTAATGATTATTTCCTTGTTTTTGAATGCTTGCAAGAACGGAATGAAGGCTGAGGCGTAGCCGAAGCCGTAATGGAGTTCTTGCAAGCATTCAAAATTTCTTATTTTTCTTATTCTTCCCATTGGAATGATTTATCATAATTTAATTTTGGAACTTTTCTTTTATATGCCTTTTTATTCATCGCCACATAACCTAACAGAAGTATCGTAGCATCTGGATTTGGTAAAGCGCCTCGCATTCGTGTCGTGCGTTTATAATCTCTATTGAGCCGCTCAATCCAATTGGTTGTATAAATCATACTTCGTATTCTGTAATCGTATTTTAAATAGGTAAAATATAGTTTATATCGCTCTGTTTTCATCTTATTCAGCGCCGGATATTTTTTCCGGTATTTATTAATAAACAGATGCCATCTTTGCCAACCTTTTTCCGGATTATCTGATGAATCATTTAGTCTAAAAACATCTTTTAAATCTTCTATAAGTAGCGGTTTATCTCGTTTCTTAATGTGTTTTAAAACATTCCGTTCTAAATGAACGACGCATAATTGATGACTTGTATTATTGAAATTTTCGGCTATAGCATCCTCTATAGAGGATAG
>WGDF01000128.1 GCA_015493405.1 Flavobacteriaceae bacterium | reverse complement strand
GTATCTCTTAGCAGCCCTTTGTTCCAACGGACGGCAGGACGCGAACGTAGATTATACAAACTATCCATTGCAGCTATTTGTTTTGCCGGTTTGGCATCAAATAATTGCCAAAACAATTGTTTTTCTTTCTTTTTCAACTGATTATCAAACAAAATGGTATGATTGTTTTTTTCGGGTTTAATCCATTTTGAATCGTAAGATACCAATTTATGTCCGGTTACCCAACGGGCCATTCGCGGGATCATAAATCGGATTCCCGGCGTTGATTCAGCGTGACCGCCAATGGCAAATATTTTACCTTGACCAACTTTTTGATGATACATAAATAATTTTCCAGGGGTTAAACCGATAGGATCACCTTCATTAGGATGGATATCGGTTACATAAATAGCGACAGTTTGAAAGGTTTTATCGTGATTTAAGGGTGCCATAATAGGCCCGTCATAATATTGAATAAACTGGGGTTTTCCTTTGAACTCTGGAAATATTTTTAAACCTTCGTCATTGAGTCTGAATTCAATTAGCCCGCGACCACGTGCATAATGGGGTCGATCCAAATGTTTGACATCGCCAATTTTTAAACTGGGATAGCCTTTGGTTTGGCACATCATATAAGCGCCGGCACAAATACCGATGGCACCGCCACCATTTTTGATATAATTAATCACTTTTTGTTGGCCTATTTTTCCCAAACTATTGAGCTCTTTACTACCGCTTCCTCCCGGAAATATGATAGCATCGGTTTCATTGAGTTTGCCACTTATAATATCTGCCGGACTCAAAGCATAAGCTTTTATATTCGGATCAATTTTAAGTGCTTCTATGGTTTCGATGACGCTTACAGCACCTGCGCCGGTACCACTAAAAACACCGACATTTATGTTTTGTGGTGTTTTATGATTTTTGGATAATTTTTTTACATCTTGACTTTTAGCCGGTTGGCACGCTATTAAAGCCAAGAAAACTAAAGATAGATAAGATAAGTATTTCATAATTTATAATTTGATGTTAAAGGCTTTGAGGTAAGCATCCTTTATATATTGATTTACCCATTGGTAAAAAGCTTTCATTTGCTTGGAATCCGGTTTGCCTTTTTGAGCCCATTCCGAGATCATTTGATCGGCTTTTTGATATATTTGATTTTCATATTTTTTAGTAATTTGAACGATACCGGTTTCTTTATTATTAACCAAAGCATTGATATTGATATAATAATGGTCGACTTTTCCCCAACGGATATTCATTATTTTGTATTTTTTTAATTGTAAGGCAGCCTCACAAATCGGGGCATCTTTAAGTTTTTTATCATAAAGAACAACTTCGGGCATTTTGACTTTGTTAACCCAAGTTGGAACAGCTATTGAAGCCATAGGAAAACCGACATTGGACCACATAGTTGCCAAAGCCGGATTCTCATTCTTTTTAACCCCTTGAATAACAACAGATGAAGAACTCCCGGAGCGCGGGATGAAATCTTTAAAATGAATATATTTGGTGGTGTTGGGTGGTAAATTGTAATATTCTTCTAAAGGATTTTCCTTGATTAAAGCGTGCCACATATTTTTAGCTACATTTTGTTGTACATATTGGGCGGAGATGCCATTATAGGTTGAAACAGCTTGATAAAATAAATCATTGGCTGAATTGTAACGAATATAACCACTACTTTCAAAACCGTAAGGGCCGGTATGAGAATAGTTGGTCCTAATAATATAGCCGAACGGGGCTACTTTAGGATCATTGGCGTCAAATTTTGTATACTTATAATTATTGATTTCATAATCGGCTGCGCCGCCCTGGGCATCAATTACGCCAAAATTGGCTTCTAAACCGGTAGGTTTGGGTAATCGGTCTAACAGCGCCTCAAAATCAGCGAGTGTTTTACAAGTTGCCAAGGCTTCTTTGATAATCCGGCCTTCTAATCCGGTTAATTTATCCTTATTGTCTAAGTTAAGATTGTAAGATGCCGAATTCATAATGGCAAAGCCTTCTGAATTAACGCCTATCCAAACACTTTTGCCTTTCAAATCTCGGGCATTAACCAAGCCGATATAGGCATATTTACCGTCATTGAAGTAACGAAGTGCATTTTTGACGGCCCAAGTATCACGATTTTTCCAGAGCAAGGGACGTCCGTCTTTGGTGTATTTACCTGATATCACGGCTGTTGTGCAAGCTTTCGTCGTGTAAAAATTGAATAAAAAGCCGAGGCTTATGATAAAGAATAACTGTTTCATTTTATGGAATATTGATTGAATACCAAATATAAGAAATTACAGTTGATTTAGCCTTGATAAATGATTTAAATCTCGGCTTATCAGTATCATTTAAAGCGGTTTTTTTTAGAGAATCAATTATTAATTGTAAATTTGTTTCATAAATTTATTATCATGAATTTTTGGAGTAGAGTCGCGGGTCTCATTTTGCGCAATAGGTTGATTTTCTTATTCGGTATTATTGCTGCAACTATTTTTTTTGCTTCACAATGGAAGAATGTGAATATAAGTTATACGCAGAAAAGTATTTTACCCGATGATGATCATTACGCTCAAGAATATGCCCAATTCAGAAAGGTTTTTAAAAGCGATAATAATCTGATTTTAATAGGAATTAAAGATGATAGTTTGTTTACGGCATCAAAACTCAATGCTTGGGACAGTTTATCTCACACTTTACGGTCTTTTCCCGAAGTAGATCAGGTTATTTCAATTGAAAATTTAAAAATCTTAAAAAAAGATACCACTCATCAAAAATTTATTTTAGACCGGTTCTTAAAAGCACCGGTTAAAAATGACCGTGAAGCTTTACAGATTAAGCATCATCTCTTTGATTCTTTGCCTTTTTACGAAGGAATTATTTACAATAAAAAATCCGGAGCCATTCAAACTATAGTCGCACTCAAAAAAAATATTATACAATCTAAAAAGCGCGTCGATTTTATCTTAAATAAAGTAAAACCCTTACTCCATCAATTTGAAGTATCTCAAAAAACAGATATAAAAGCATCGGGCTTAGTTTATATAAAGTCGTTGAATGCTAAGGTTTTACAAAGTGAAATTCCACTTTTCATCATTTTGTCCTTAATTGTAACCGGTTTTATTATTTTGTTCTTTTTCCGGTCGACTTCTCCTATTTTGATTTCTCTATTAATTGTTTCAATCGGTGTGATGTGGTCTTTTGGTATTATGGGTCTTTTGTCTTACAAAATAAGTATTTTAACGGCGGTTATTCCGCCCTTGGTCATTGTAATCGGAGTGCCAAATGCTATCTTTTTGATTAATAAATACCAACAGGAAATCATTTTACATGGCAATCAAATCAGATCTTTACAACGGGTAATTAGTAATACCGGTAATGCTATTTTGATGACCAACCTTACGACAGCCATCGGTTTTGGCACTTTTGTTATTGTAAAAAATGATCTGCTGAAACAGTTTGGCGTTGTTGCTTCTCTTTCTATTTTATCGATATTTATTTTATCCATTTTATTGATTCCCATTATATACAGTTACAAAAAATTACCTAAGGCCAAACATTTAAAACACCACAAAAAAAATTGGATCACCAAGTTTGTCGATTGGCTTATTGAAACCGTCAGACACCGTCAAAAAGCTATTTTTGGTGTAGCTATTTTGTTGCTGATTATCGCACTCATTGGGGCTAATAAAATTAAAGTTTCGGGGAGTATGCTTTCGGATTTTCCTAAAAACAAAGATTTTTATCAGGATATTAAATTTTTTGAACAAGAATTCGGCGGTATTCTACCTTTGGAATTTATGATTGATACCAAACATAAAAAAGGGGCATTCAATTTATCTACTTTAAGACGCATTGATCATTTTCAGGATGAAATAGCGGATTTGCCGGAGCTTTCCAAACCGGTTTCTTTGGTCAATTTAGCCAAATATACCAAGCAGGTATTTTATAATGGTGATCCGCGTTATTATCAGTTACCATCCGTTCATGAAAAGAATTTTATATTACCCTATCTTAAAAATGCCGGAGGAAAAGCGAATTTGCTCAAGAGTTATACCGATTCTCTGCAACGCTATCTGCGGATTACGAGTTTTATGAAGGATATTGAGACGGATAAAATGGAGCAGATTGAAAATTATTTGGAATTAAAAGAACACAAATATTTTCCGGATAAAAAATACCGTGTGCTGATGACGGGGCAGGCCAAACTTTATTTAAAAGGGACACATTATTTGATTGACAATTTGATTATTTCGCTGGGTCTGGCTATTTTTCTTATTTTTATTTTTATAGCTTGGATGTTTGGCGGTTCTCTTAAAATGGCTTTTATTTCATTGATTCCCAATTTATTACCTTTGCTTATTACAGCAGGTATCATGGGCTTTGCGCATATTCCTTTAAAGCCTTCTACTATTTTGATTTTTAGTATTGCTTTCGGTATTTCCGTAGATGATACCATTCATTATCTGGCAAAATTGAGGCATGAACTCAAGCTTCATAAAGGCAGGGTCAAAAGTTCTGTTTATAAGTCACTTAAAGAAACCGGCATTAGCATGTTTTATACTTCCGTGGTATTGTTTTTTGGATTTTCCACCTTTTTATTATCCAGTTATGGCGGCACAAAAGCTTTGGGCGGCTTGATTTCATTGACATTATTGATGGCTATGTTTTCCAATTTATTGTTGCTTCCGGCATTAGTTATTTTTATGGATAATTTATTTAAAAACAAAAAATCATATAATGATAATCTAGATCTTTTTCCTGAAAATAAATCTGATGAATGATTTCCAATTATATTTTAAACTCGGATTAAATCATATTCTGAGCTGGTCTTCCGTAGATCATATTTTATTTTTAATGGCCTTAATTCTGGTCTTTAGTTTTAAGGATTGGCGCAAACTTTTATATTTAGTTTCATTATTCACTTTAGCCCATACCACGAGTTTATTTTTATCGGTTTACGGTGTTTTAAAAGTAGATGAAAATTTGATTGAAACCTTAATTTTGTGGACTATTTTGATCACGGCTTTATCGAATATTGTTGTGAAAAACCAAAATTTTTTAACCCGGATTCATTATTATTTTTCTTTCATTTTCGGTTTGATACATGGTTTGGGTTTTGCTTCGGACTTTAAAATGATGATTGTCGGTCAATCCAAAAAATTCTTTCCCTTGCTTGAATTTGCTTTAGGCATTGAAACCGCACAAATTATTCTGGGTTTAATCATCTTAACAATTTTGGCTCTACTGCATAAGTTATGGCTTAAAAATACCCGAGAACTTTATAGTATTGTTTCGGGTATCATTATAGGTTATGTTATAGCTTTGTTATGACAATTATTTTACTCTGATTTTTTGTCCCACTTTGATATAGTTACCGCGGAGATGATTTAGTTTTCTGAGTTTTTTGATGCTGACTTTATAGTTGATGTGAATCCGGTAGAGCGTTTCACCGGGTTGCACTATATGATACGTTCCCTTATCCTCTTGCATTTGTGTTGGAGTCGGAGTTGTTGCCGGAGTTTTGGTTTCTTCAATTTTTTCTTCGACTTTGGTTTTAGAATCAGTCGGAATTTTAACTACACTACCAACGGCAATTTTATCAGTCGTTAAGTTATTGAGCCGACGTAAAGTTTCAATATCAACCTTGAAGGATTGGCTCAAAGAAAAAAGTGTTTCCCCTTGTTTGACCACATGTAACGTGATGTTTTTATCATTAACTTCCGTTTTTTGTGGCGTTGCTTCAGTTGTTTCTTTAACCGCTTCCTTTTCTTTAGTATCGGGAACAGTTGCTTCATTTTGAGTCGTTTCTTGAGTTGTGCCAGATTCAGATGCTGTGTTATTATCACTCTCGGTTAAGACTAAAATTTGTCCTTTATAAATATCAAAATCATTTAAGTTATTAATGCGTTGGATATCTTTTACCGGCACATTAAATTTTCTTGAAATGGTAAAAAGCGTTTCACCTTCTTGAACTTCATAAATAAATTTCTTTTTTTGATTTTGGTGGTTATCGGCACTTTCAGAGACTTTGACGCTCATATTAGCCAAAACATCTTTATCCAATTTAGAGAGATTGTATTTATTGATGATATATATCAATTTATCCGGATAACTGGGATCTGTAGCATAACCGGCTTTTTTTAAACCGCGTGCCCAAGCTTCATAATCGGTTTTGGGGAGTCTAAACAAGAAGGCATAGCGTTTACGTCCGGCTAAAAATTTAGAATGATCTTTAAAAGATTCTGCTGCATTGTTATACTTTCTAAAACATTCTTGCGCTTTATTGTCGTCATGAAAAATTTTCTCGCCGTGCCAATCATCATGGCATTTGATACCAAAATGATTTTTGCCTTCCACAGCCAAACGACTTTTGCCGACTTGAGATTCCAAGACGCCCTGTGCTAAAGTAATACTGGCGGGAACGCCATATTCTTTCATCTCATTTTTGGCGACATCTTCATATTTTGCAATATATCTTAGGGTTGCAAAATCTAAATTTTTATCGGTTGTTTCTAAGCTTTTGGCCTTAGATTCATTTTTTTTTGTGTTTTTATTCTCAGTTTGAGAGGTAACGGTTTTCTTTGAGCTGCCACAGCTATTCAAAATGAGAAGTGTCAAACTTAAAAGTAATAATTTTTTCATAGGTGTAATTTATTTATCAAACTATATTAAAGTTCAATATCCCACAAAGTTACTAATTTTTTAAGTAAAATTTTATAAATACCGATTTTAACACTTATATTTTTAATAAAGGGAGTGATTTGGCTTTTAATCGCTTATTCATACCCAATCTACCTTGAAGGCCTCCGGTATGAATGGCTAGTATTTTACTCCCCTTCGGAAAATAATCTTTTTTAATCAAATCGATAATACCATAAAGCATCTTACCGGTATATATAGGGTCGAGCGGTAAATTGTGCAAGGTATGAACCATATTGATAAAGTCAACTAATTTTCTATCTATTTTGGCAAAACCGCCGAAATGATAATCTCTAATGAGTTCCCAATTATCCGACTGAGTATATTTGGCAATATCTCGATGTAAAAACTGTTCTTTTAAGGCCGGAAACCCCAGGACTTTTTGGCGCGGTTTGGCTAAATTGATTAATCCTGCAATAGTGCCACCGGTACCAACTGCCGAACAAATATAATCGAACGAATAATCTTCAGGAGTTAAAATTTCTTCAGTGCCTTTTACTGCTAACTCATTCGTCCCGCCCTCCGGAACCAAATAAAATTTGCCGAATAATTGAAAAAGATTGGTTATAAAATCAGGATTGGTTTTCTGTCTATAAGCTTTACGACTGACAAAATGCAATTGCATGCCTTGCGAAACAGCAAAATGCAATGTTGGGTTTTCTTGCAATGTCTTTTCAAAGTTCTCACCGAGTTCATCGCCACGGATTACACCAATGGTTTTAATCCCCAATTCTTTTCCGGCTGCAGCCGTAGCTGCAATATGATTACTAAAAGCACCACCGAAAGTCAATATAGTATCATAGCCCTTTTCTTG
>WGDF01000127.1 GCA_015493405.1 Flavobacteriaceae bacterium | reverse complement strand
ACATTAGTCTGCGAAAATACAAACTATTATGAAAAAAAGAAAATATTTACCGATTATTTTTCGCACGAGCTTTAATCAATTGAAAATAGAGTGAAAATAAATTTTTTATTCTGATTTAAAATGTCGATTTTTGAAGTTTGTAAAAGCTTTAAAATTAATGGCCAAAAAGAAATCTACCAAAAAGAAAAAAAATGCTCAAAAGCCTCGTTTTCAACTCAATGATCGCAATCGGTTGATCTTGGGATTGGCGTTAGTTTTTATCAGCATTTTGCTTTTTGTAGCTTTAATCTCGTTTTTTTTCAATTGGAAGTTTGATCAAAGCAATTTGGCTTTAACTACTCAAGGAGAACCGGCCAAAAATCTTGCAGGCAAACTCGGTGCCCTTATAGGCAATACATTAATATATAAAGGATTTGGGGTTTTCGCACTTCTGATCCCTTATGCTATTTTGTATTCAGGCTTGCTATTTATTGCAAAAAAACCCTTGATCAATCATATCAAACGTTGGTTTTGGGCTTTTATATATATGTATGCAGGCGCCTTTTTACTGGCTCTTATTTTTCCATCCAATTATTTATGGAGTGGTTTATTCGGAAAGGAATTGGCTTTTTTTTCACACCAAGTTTTAGGTAAAATCGGCAGTATTTTATTACTTGTTTTTATTTTAATCATTATTTTCAGTTTCAAATTAGGGTTGGATTCTGAAAAAATATATCAATTTTTTAGTTCCCTTAAACCCAAACGAAGCTCATCTAATCCATCAGATGCCCCCTTATCCAATCCTCAAGATGAAGAGCCGCTCATCCCGACGCAAGATATTGGTATTATGACCATTGACGATGATATGGTGATTCAAAACACCGTCGAGGAAGAATCCGTTGTAGCATCGCAATCTACCGAAAATCAAAATGTTAATGATGAAAAAATAGAAAGCAAATCGTCTGAAACCCAAATGCATATTGCAGTTGCCGAAGATGAGGAAATTACGAACAAAGCCAAACATTTGGTCGACCAACAAGGGCCTTATAATCCCCGATTAGATTTACCCGAATACCGCTTTCCGACCTTTGACCTGCTGAAAGATTATGGCGCTACTGAAATTACTTATAACGAAAAGGAACTCAAGCGTAATAAAGATAAAATTGTCAAAACGCTTTTAGACTTTAAAATTAAAATTTCAAAAATCCAAGTTGTGGTCGGGCCATCGGTTACCTTATATGAAATCATTCCGGAAGCCGGCGTACGAATTTCAAAAATCAAAAATTTGGAAGACGATATTGCCCTTTCTTTAGCTGCTTTGGGCATTCGTATCATTGCTCCTATGCCCGGCAAAGGCACTATTGGCATTGAAGTGCCCAATAAAGTTAGAAAAATTGTGCCTATGCGTTCCGTTTTGCAATCCAAACGTTTTCAAGAAGCAGATATGGCTTTACCGGTCGCGATGGGTAAAACTATTACCAATGAAACTTATACTTTTGACTTGACAAAAATGCCGCATTTATTAGTTGCCGGCGCCACGGGTCAAGGTAAATCTGTCGGAATCAATGCCATCTTAGCTTCACTTTTATACAAAAAACATCCTGCTGAACTCAAATTTGTTTTAGTCGATCCTAAAAAGGTTGAACTCACTTTGTATAATAAAATAGAACGTCATTTTTTAGCCAAATTACCTGATGAAGAAGAAGCTATCATCACCGACGTCACCAAAGTCGTCAAAACGCTCAATTCACTGACCAAAGAAATGGATAGCCGTTATGATTTGCTCAAAGATGCTATGGTTCGGAATATCAAAGAATATAACGAGAAATTCAAAAAACGCTTGCTCAATCCGGAAAAAGGACATCGTTTTTTGCCTTATATTGTGTTAGTTGTCGATGAATTTGCAGATTTGATGATGACCGCCGGAAAAGAAATAGAATTACCCATTGCCCGTATTGCACAGTTGGCGCGGGCCGTGGGTATCCACCTGATTGTTGCGACACAACGTCCTTCGGTCAATGTCATCACAGGTATGATTAAAGCCAACTTTCCTGCACGAATTGCTTTTGCCGTGACCTCAAAAATCGATTCACGCACTATTTTGGATAGCGGCGGTGCCGAACGTTTAATCGGGAAAGGTGATATGCTGATATCAACCGGAAATGACCTGGTACGCTTACAATGCGCATTTATAGATACTCCAGAAGTTGAAAATGTCACTGAATATATCGGATCGCAACGTGCTTACCCGGCTGCTTTTGCTTTACCTGAAGTAGAAGATGAAACAAATGGCACAAATTTTGATGATAATGTGCAAGATAGAGATGAGTTGTTTAAAGATGCCGCCTATCTAATTGTCAATGCACAACAAGGGTCGGCTTCTCTTTTGCAACGCAAGCTCAAATTGGGTTATAACAGAGCGGGACGTATCATTGATCAGCTGGAAGCCGCCGGTATTGTAGGGCCCTTTGAAGGCAGTAAAGCCCGAAAAGTTTTAATTCCCGATATCATCGCTCTAGACGAATTTTTTAATCAAGAAATATAAATTATGAAAATGAAAAAAATACTTTTATTGTTAACGCTATTCAGTTTTTCATTGGGACAACTTCGGGCACAAGATGACCCTGCCGCCAATAAATTACTCAATCAAGTAAGCCAACAGCTTCATAGCTATAAAAATATTTATGCCGAATTTAAGTATAGTTTAAACAATAAAAAAGCTGGCGTTAAGCAAGATACCAAAGGTAATATCACGATTGAAGGCAATAAATTTCATGCCAATTATATGGGAATTGACGATATTTTTGATGGTCAAAAGCGCTATCAAATTGTGCATGAAAACGAAGAAATTAACGTTTCGAGTCATAAAGATGAAGATGAATTCACGCCCAATCAAATTTTTAATTTTTATGAGAAGGGCTACGTTAAAAAAATGGATATTAAACAAAATATTAAAGGCCGTCCGATTCAATACGTCAAATTGATACCAAAAAATACCAATTCCCCCGAAAAATATATTTTGCTGGGCATTGATACCAAAACGCATAATATTCATAATGCCATTATTATTGAAAAAAATGATTCGGTTATCAATTTGAATATCACCCGGTTTCAAACCAATAAAGTTTTGCCGGCCAAACTATTTCAATTTAATAAAAATAAATATCCCGATTATTATCTAAATGATTTGGACTAACCTTGAAAATAGTTTACCATTACATACTAATCAACTTTTTAAAAAAATTCATTCCGAGTTTTATCATCATCTATTTTATATTTGTATTGCAAACTTTTTGGCTTTATTTTGATGAATTAGCCGGAAAAGGTTTGGGTTTGGGTACCATTTTCAAATTTCTTTTCTATATTTCTCCTTACGTGGTTTTAAATGCCATTCCACTATCTATTTTGTTGGGTGGCATTATGAGTTTTGGGAGTATGTCCGAGAAATCGGAATTTACCGCTATGAAATCTATGGGTATTTCGCTGAATGATATGATGAAGGCACTTACGCCTACAATCCTGATTTTAGCCATTGGGGCTTTTGTTTTTGCCAATACAGCCTTACCCTATGGCAATTATAAATTTAGTAATCTCAGACGAAATATTAAGAAAAAAATGCCGAGTGTTGCTATTTCAGAAGGTATTTTTAATGATTTTAAACCGGCCGGTATTAATATTCATGTCAAAAAAAAATATGGAGAGAATAACAACCGTCTCAAAAGTATTATTATTCATCAGAAAGTAAATGGGATTCCCGATAAAGTTATTATCGCCAAATCGGGCCTTTTTAAAAGTGATCCGAATAATCAATTGATTCAATTGATTTTATACAATGGGGCTTTTTATGAAGATCTGACGCGACAACAAAAAAAGACCGCGGATCGTCATAAATATCCCGCTATGAAAACGACTTTTAAAAAACATATTATCAATATAGATATTTCAGATATCAATAAAGTAAATATGGATGCAACCAGCATCTCGTCGGCCCATCATATGCTGAATGTTATTGATTTGAAAAAAGAAATCGATACCTTAAAAAAGAAATCGAAAAAGTCTAAAATGGCTTTTACCGAAGAAATTTTAAGACGTAATTATGTTCAAAATATCAAACATAAAATTACTAAGACACCATACAAAGACATCTATGGTATTCTAAACGATACGATCTTATATAAAACAAAAGATTTGCGTAGCATTTACAGTAGAGCAGTTCAAAGAGCCCAAGCTCTTAAACAGTTTAGTAAAAGAAAAACCGACTATTTTAAAAATCAAATAACCCATACCAATAAATATATTCACGCCTATTCTGAAAAATTTACTTATCCTATTATGGTTATCATTATGTTTTTGGTTGGCATTCCATTGGGAGCGATTATAAAAAAAGGAGGATTTGGCATTTCAATTGTATTGGGAATCATAATTTTTGTAACCTATTACATATTGAGTATGTTAGGCAAAAATGCTTCTGAAGAAGGTGCTATTCCGCCTTATCTTGGTGCTTGGCTGGCCACTGCCGTCTTACTTCCTTTGGGAATTTATTTGACTTATAAAGCACATAAAGATAGTGAATTTACCCGCGTTTCAAGCCTTATTGATGCTATAAAATACCGTTTAAAAGCTCTCAACAAAAAAGGCTTGTCATCATAACAAGCCTTTTTGTTAAAAATTTTTTAATTTTAAATTAAACGACTAAATTCTATATCGTTCATATTTTTGATATCATCCTCAAATTCTTTCAAATTATCCAATAAAATTTGAGAAACTTGGATTAATTGATTCATAATGCCATCCAAATTATTCTGCTTTTCATTTTTAGCCTTAGATTTTGAGACAAAAAAGCCGGATTTTAAAGGTTGTCGCCTCGCCTTAAAAAGCTTCATATAAGTTTGATGAAGTAAGGCATGAGGTGCTTCAATGGCTTGATATGAATCTAAATCGGAAAATATTTGTCCGGGGCCGTAATACCATTTTCCAAATGCGCAATCGGTTTCCATCATTGGAATCGCATCTTTATCAACAGCAATCCCCATATGCATAGCTTTTGCATAGGAAACCCATTTCTTATGGCCTAATTTAGCTTTTCTTACTTGTTCTATCGCTTCGGTTTTAGTCATTTATTATTTTATTTTTTTTCAGAGACAAAAATATATAGTTTATTTAATCTTTGATAAATTTATAAATAAATAATTTTTATAACAATTATAAAATTCTGTTATAGTCCATGAATATTAATCATATTCTTGTTACAATGAATGTTTAATCGTTTTATTTCTATTTATTTTTCCATTATCTGTATAAATAAATGCATTGAGGGTATAAAAAGCCTTAGGTCTCTCAAAGCGAGGAAGAATAGATTTAATAAATTCGATTTCAGCATCGTTTAGTTCCTTATTTTCAATAAATAATACAAGTTTATGGCCTAATTTATCATCCGGTAAACCGGCAACAAAAAAATTTGTATCGATATATTTTTGCAGTTTCTGTTCAATTTGCTCCGGTATCAACTTGATACCACCACTATTGATAATATTGTCATAGCGCCCTAACCAACGAAAATGTTTTTTGTCAATCAATTCCACAATATCATTGGTAATAATCTCTTTATCTGCTATATCCGGTGCTGTAATCACTAAGCAATTTCTATTATCTACATCGATAGAAATATTTTCCAAAACACGGTAAACACCTTTTATGTCATTTTGATAAAAATCTTTTTCAGCCAATTGATTGAGTGGCATCACCGCAATATGTGTAATCGTTTCCGTCATGCCATAAGTGGCATATATGCGATTGGGCAAATAATAAATTTTTTGCAATAATTCTTGAGAAACAGCACCTCCTCCAATAATTAATTTCTTGATTTTGTGTATGTTATCAATATTTCTAAATACTTGTAAAGGCACCATAGCCCCAAAATCATATTGATTCTTGGATAAAGTATCGGCAATACTTTGATGATCAGGCGGCACAACATCCAAATGCCAACCGCCTAACAAGGCACGCACCCACATCATTTTA
>WGDF01000126.1 GCA_015493405.1 Flavobacteriaceae bacterium | reverse complement strand
GAAAAAAATGGCATTTCCGCAATTGGATTTAATGCAAGAGACTTAAGTGGAAAATATGGTTTAAAAACTAAAATTAGAGAATATTTTGCAAGGACTAAGGCTTATTTAGATATTCTTTTTGGCGTAAAACCTAAATTTTTAGGTCGGAAAATTGAGATACAATAAAAGCATAAATGTCTAATAGTATTCTACGATAAACATTTCATAATCAAGAACTTGCCAAATCAATTTTATATCAAAACTTTTTACCTACAATTCGCCTCTTAGTTTTTTAATGCCCCACTCCAGTGCTAAGAGCAAAACCAATAAAAACAAAAGGTATCTAAAATCTATCAGAGGAATTGCTCCGGTTTGGTAACTTATTTGAGAATGATAATCTTTGGATGTTTCCAAATCACGAATTAATTTTTTAATTTGATTCGGAAAATAAGTTTTACCGCCGGTTTGATGCGCCAAAGCCCTTAATTTATTGGCATTAGCCTGCGTGGTTTGTTGCTCAAGACTAAAAGGTAATACTATAAAATAACCTGACTTTTTTAAACTTTTATCTGCATTTTGAACCGTAAAATGATAGGTTCCCGAAGTTAAAGTATTTAAAGCAACTTGATTAAAATCACCTTGATTTGTCATAGGGATTTTTTCAATTTGTTTATCATGTTTCAAGATCAAAACCGGTTTAACTTGTTCATCAATTTCGAGATTTTTATCTAAAAATTTAGCCCTTATAATCACCGGCTCCGTTTGATAAAATTGTTTTTTATATTGCAATTGCAAATGATCAGCCTCTTGATTAAGACTCAAATATTGAATTATTTGATAAACTAATTGATCAAATGCATTTTTTTGGCCATTTACACCCGAAATCAAGGCCCATTGCCAAATATTTTCTCCAAATAAAACCGCTTGTTTTTGTCGGGTATTAAAAACCAATAAAGGCTGATGCGAAATTAAACCATTGATTTTACTATAGTAAGCAATGTCAGTAGCCGCATTTAATTTAATATGCCCGTAGAAATCGTTTAAAGGAGGTAATTTATCTAAATTTAATTCGGGTAATTTGAATGCGCTAAAGCTTTCATTCTTGACAGGAAAATAATTCTCAAATGAATGAGCCGTTTGTTTACTGAAAAACAAAGCTTCACGGTTCAAAAAAGTCCAATCCGTATGTTTTCCGGTAATAATCCACCAAGATTTATGCTTTTCTTTAAGTTGCTTAAAAATACCTGAAAAATTGACGGTCGGTTGGTATAAAATAAAGGCTTGATAATCTGATATTTGAATCTGATCCGTCGACTTTTTGAGGTCTAAACGAATATAAGGATGGATTTTCAGGCTTCTTTTTAAGGCACCCAAATCGGGATGGATAATATCTGAAATCAGTAGAATTTTTTTGGCATTTTGAAGAACTTCAACATTGAAAAAAGCTTTATTATTCTCTTGTTTTTTTTCATTTTTCAAACTGGAAAGAACGATTTGATACTGATGAAAACCTATTTTATTGGCTTTCAATCGAAGGTTTAATCGTTCGGAATGATGTTTGGGCGACAATTGTATTTTTTTTCTAAATAAGACTTTTCCTTTTTCCATTATTTTCAATTGCGCCCGAAGAACTCGATCTATATCGGTAGAAACAAATGCTTCGACCGGGAAATAATTATCCTTATAGGCATAGGGATTTACATTGACTAAATCTATAGATAAGTCGTTGTATTTCAACGTGTCGCCAAAAACAACCGGATAAACATTGAGATTCTGAGTTAAAGCATTGTCATATACATAATCGGGGCCGATATTACTCTGGCCGTCTGTCAATAAAATAATCGGTGCTTTTTGATCCGACTGATGCAAAAAAGCCATTTCAGACAAAGCTTGTCCCACATTGGTTTGTTGAGCCGAAAAATCCAAGCTGTCATAAGGGCTTAAACTTTTGCCAAATTTAAAAAAATGCCAATCATATTTATCTGACAAAGCAGATTGCTTAATCTTTTTTAAAACGTCACGTAAATTATCATTCTGATTTTGTAATTTTATAGAAGCCGAATTGTCGGCTAAAACATACAAAGCAGGTTTGGTTATGATTTGCTTTTTTTGCGTCCATTTGGGATTGATAAGCAAGATCAAAATGATAAAATAGACTAGAAAACGTACTATAAAAAGCCAAAGTGCTTTTCGTTTGTATAAATACTGAAAAGCACTTAAGGATAAAGCCGCTAAAATGGCTAAAACATATAGCATTGATTCGTTTTTTAAATGGTCATACCACCATCTACAGTCAGAACTTGACCGGTAATATAACTAGATAAATCGGAAGCTAAAAACACACAAGCATTAGCTACATCTTCAGGGGTTCCTGTTCTTTTTAAAGGAATTTTAGCCAACCATTCTTGAATCACTTTTTCGGGTAATTCTTTGGTCATCTCAGTTTCTATAAACCCCGGCGCAATAGCGTTACAACGGATGTTGCGACTGCCCAATTCTTTAGCAATGGATTTAGTAAAGCCAATAATACCGGCCTTGGATGCGGCATAATTGGCTTGACCGGCATTTCCTCCGGTTCCAACAACTGAACTCATATTAATGATAGAGCCTTTGCGGGCTTTCATCATAGGACGAATAACGGCTTTGGTCCAATTAAAAACCGATTTCAAATTGACATTTATAATGTCATCCCAATCTTTTTCACTCATACGCATTAATAAATTGTCACGTGTAATGCCGGCATTATTAATCAATACATCAATGGAACCGAAATCTTTAACAATTTCAGCTGCTGTTTGTTGTGCAGCCTCAAAATCAGAAGCGTCAGACACATAACCTTTAACTTTACCACCAAAAGCTTTCAAATCTGCTTCCAAAGTTTTAAAGTTATCATCTATTTTACGTCCCGTAAAAGCCACATGAGCACCATACTCAGCAAACATTAAAGCAATTACACGACCAATACCACGTGCGGCACCGGTTATAACGACCGTCATTCCTTGTAATCTATTCATAGTGAGTTGTTTTTTTTCAAAAATACACTTTTTTACTGAAAAATTTAAATTCGAAATTTAAATTAAGACAAAAAAAATTATTTATAAACGATTTCTATAGTGTCCAATCTTTTGATATCAATAGAGGACTCTTCCAGAACAACCAAATCCCCATCAATTTCCAAAATATTATAGGCATTTTTAAGGTCAATAGTCAAATGTTCTACTTTGGTATAAAAATTCATAAAATTAAACCATTTAAAAGGTGTAAAAATAAAAAATCGTTTTTTTGAAAACCATAAAAACGGCGTTGATAAAATCACGACAGGAGCTAATAAAATTGCAGAAATCATATATTTTAAAGGGCCTTTTGACAAGAATCCAACTCGTAAAATTTCAGATAAATGAATGTGTAAAGCATCAAACATATTGCCGGCCGAAAATAAAAAAATATAGTTATTGAGTTTGTAAACAGCCTGATTTTTAGCACTTAATGTTTCACCGTTTTCAATTTTTTTCAAAATATTAGATAACTTGGGAATCAAATTTCGCTTAGCTATGACATTAAAAGAACCTTTGGCGTCAATTATAAATTTAGGTTTGTGTTGCCCTGAAAATATAACATATTCAACAATACGGCGCAAGAGCCCATCTCCCCCACTGATAATGACATAATCAACGCCAGTCAAAGACAGATCATAGAAAGCCTTTTCAGTCGTGTTGATGACTTCATGGCCTTCTAATGAAATATGGGTGTTGATGGCTATAAATTTCATATGATCCAATAGGATTTTGTTTGGCTAAGATACTAATTTTTGATGGACTGCATTTCAAATTTATTTCCCTATTTTTGTTTTCTAAAGATGAAATTATAATGCAAAGTTTAAACATTCCCACTTCAAAGAGTTTGTCGAATCGCTGGTTAATTTTGCAATATTTATATCCCGAAATTATTTTAGAGCATTTATCAACTGCACAAGACACCGTTATTTTAAAAGAAGCTTTAGGTAAAATAAATCAAAATGATGAAAAGATTTATCTCAATATCGGACATGCGGGAACAGCAATGCGTTTTTTGACGGCATTATTGAGCACGATTGAAAACAAAACTTTTGTTTTAGACGGCTCTTCGCGAATGCGTCAACGTCCTGTCGGTATTTTGGTTGAAGCGCTTAAATCACTTGGTGCTGATATAGATTATTTAAATCAAAATGGTTTTCCTCCTTTAAGAATCAAGGGAAAAAAATTAAGTAAAAACAAACTCGAAATCGCTCAAAATGTCAGTAGCCAATATATTTCAGCATTATTGTTAATTGCGCCTAAACTACCTCAAGGTTTAACTTTAATTTTAAAAGGGGCGCAGGTCTCTAAGCCCTATGTTCATATGACGTTATCACTTTTAAAAAGTTTGGGCGTCTCGCTCATACAAGAAGCCAATTCCATTACAATTTTACCCAAAAAAACGATTGCAAAAAAACATATTAGAATTGAAGGCGATTGGTCATCTGCTTCTTATTTTTATGGTGCCTTGTCTGTTATGAGAAATAAAAATGTCAGTCTGAAATCCTTTGATCAAAATTCTTTGCAAGGTGATCAGAAAATTGTAGAATATTTTCAATCTTTTGGCATTAACACCTCATTTACAGACAGTCAGAAAATCATTTTGTCAGTCAAATCGGAATTTGAAATGCCTTCATTTTTGAGTTTTGATTTACTGGAAACACCCGATTTAGCTCAGACTTTAGCCGTTACTTGCTTAGCACTTGGCATTAGGTGTCGCTTAACCGGTTTACAGACTTTACGTCTTAAAGAAACCGATCGTTTAAGTGCGCTTCAAACCGAAATGCACAAACTAGGAGCTCTGGTCAAAATTTCAGATGATAGCTTTGAATTGATTGAGCCAAATATTAAAAATACTGATGTTAGCATTAAAACCTATGATGATCATCGTATGGCGATGAGTTTTGCCATCCTTCAAAAGAAATTTCCCGGCATTCAAATTAATCATCCTGAAGTAGTCATTAAATCGTTTCCCGATTTTTGGAAACGGTTTAAACACCTGTAAAAAACATTTAAATTTTTTAGATATCGATTTTGAATTTGGTTTTAAGATAAGCCAAATCAGGATATTTTTCAATCAATTTGTTAAACTTATCTTTATGAGAATAAACAAATTCTTTCCTTTTCTCTTCTTTGACTTGAATCACAAAATCAATATCATAGTTATTAAGCGTTTGTCTCAAAAAATTAAGCACTTTCTCTTTGGTGCGTTCCAATTCTTTTTTCAAAGCCATACTACTGAGCGTCAGATGGATTTTACCCTCAATAACTTGTGGTTTTTGATCGATAGTCAAGATAGACAATAGATTTTTTTCGTGATTTTTTCTTAATTTTTTTAAGTATTCAAACCAATATTTTTCAAAATCTTCTTGGGTAAAATTATCTTTAGGTAATTGCTCACCGGCTTTCACCCGTTTTCGTTCTTCTATTTCTCTTTTCTTTTGGATAATACGTCCAATCGTTATTCCGGAAGTATTTGAAGTCGTTTTAGGTTGTGTGGTTTTTGAAGGTTTAATCGGTTTAGCCGGCGGTTCTGCTGTTTGGTCCGGCGAAATAGACAATTTAGGTTTTTCGGAATCAGACTTTAATTCTTCAACTATTTTGACTGAATTTCGAAAATAAGAAGCCGGAATAATATCAACTATTTTTTTTTTGACTTCATCTAAATTTAGAGAAGCCAATTTCATCAAGGTCAATTCGACCAATAAATGCGGGCTTTTGCTCTGTTTATAATTGATATCGGCCTGCGAAGTCAGTTCCATCGCTTGCATCAGAAAAGGTAAATCCGTTTTTTTGGCTTGCGTCAGATAAGCTTGTTTAATATTGTCACTTACTTCTAATAATGCAACTGTTTTGGAGTCTTTAGCGACCAGCAAATCTCGAAAATGGCTCGATAAACCTGCCAAAAACTGATGAGCGTCGAAGCCTTTATATAGTAATTCATTGAATTGGTTCAATACAGCCGGAATGTCATGTTCCAAAATCAAATCTACCATTTTAAAATAGGCATCATAATCAAGAATGCTCATACTCTCGGAAACAATTTTTCTGGTAATTTTTCCATTGGAATAACTGACAACTTTGTCAAATAAAGATAAAGCATCGCGCAAGGCACCGTCTGCCTTTTGAGCAATTAAAAATAAAGCATCTTCTTCAGCTTCCAAATTTTCTTTTTCGACAATATTTTTAAGATGCTCTTTGATATCGTAGGCACTGATTCGTTTGAAATCATATATTTGACAACGTGACAAAATCGTCGGAATGATTTTGTGTTTCTCTGTAGTCGCTAATATAAAAACGGCGTGAGCCGGTGGTTCTTCCAAAGTTTTTAAAAACGCGTTAAAAGCTTGTGTTGACAACATATGAACTTCATCAATGATATAAACCTTGTATTTACCAATTTGTGGTGGTATACGGACTTGGTCAATCAAATTGCGAATATCATCAACTGAATTATTTGAAGCAGCATCCAATTCAAAAATATTAAAAGCGAAATCTTCGTCAGCCGACAAACCTTCCGCCTTGTTGATCTCTTTAGCCAAAATACGGGCACAAGTGGTCTTGCCGACACCACGAGGGCCTGTAAATAATAAGGCTTGAGCTAAATGATCTTTTGCGATAGCATTCATCAAAGTATTTGTAACAGCTTGCTGTCCAACGACTTCGTCAAATTTTTGAGGTCTGTATTTTAAAGCGGAAACGATATAATTCATAAACTGCGTTAATTATAACAAAGATACTTCTTTTTTTAATATTTTTGCAAATAAACGAAATTCTAAAAATAAAAAAATATATGAAAGCAAAAATAGCAGTAACCACCAACAAAAATGGCGATAAATTAGCTGAACATGCCGGCCATGGGGTTTATTTTAAAATATATGAAGTCGATCAGGAAGCCGGTTTAACCGGTTCAAAAGTCATTAAAATCGACAAGGAACACACCTTACATAATTTATTACACAATCCGCAAACAAATCCGGCCGAACATGAAGTCTTGACCAGTCAAATATTATTAACCGGTGGTATTGGAATGGGAGCCATCAGTAAATTAGCACAAATGGGTGTTCGGGCTTATATTGTCGAAGAAAAAAATCCGGATGAAGCGGTTCAAAAATTGATTGAAGGCAATCTTAGAGCGGTTGACCCCAATGCATACCAACATACACACCATCATGACCATGAGCATGGCGATGGCGAGCATAATTGTAATGGTCATCACCATTAAAAAAAAAATAAAAGCAGTCCTGACAGACTGCTTTTTATTTTAATATTATTTTTTATCCGAAGTTATACCAATTACGAATTCAATATAGTCACATTCATTGAACTATCTTATATTTTAGAATTAATCTTATTTTACAAATTGGCGGGCAACTTTTTCCGCTTTTTTACCGGTGCTATAATCATAAAAACCTTCTCCCGATTTTACGCCATATTTTCCGGCGGCCACCATTTTGACCAATAAAGGATTTGGCGCATATTTAGGATTTTTGAATCCATCATACATCACGTTTAAAATAGCCAAACAAACATCCAAACCTATAAAATCGGCCAACTGTAAAGGCCCCATCGGATGGCCCATTCCCAATTTCATAACAGTATCTATTTCTTGAACACCTGCTACCCCATTATACAAGGTTTCAATAGCTTCATTGATCATAGGCATCAAAATACGATTCGCTACAAAACCGGGGTAATCATTGACTTCAACCGGAACTTTACCCAATTTTTTGGATAAAGCTTCAATCATTTTATAAGTTTCATCAGAAGTCGAATAGCCCCGAATAATTTCAACCAATTTCATAATCGGGACCGGATTCATAAAATGCATGCCAATTACTTTATCGGGCCTATTGGTAACCGCAGCAATGGTCGTAATAGATATCGAAGACGTATTTGACGCCAAAATAACATTTTGGGGTGTTAAATCACTTAAATCTCTGAAAATTTTTAATTTTAAATCAATATTTTCAGTAGCGGCTTCGACCACCAAATCCACGCCTTCAACCCCTTGGCTTAAGCTATCAAAGGTTTTAATATTCTTAAGGGTTTGTTCTTTTGTCGCTTCGTCAATTTTCTCTTTGGTTAGTAACCGCATTAAATTTTTGGTTATGGTATCAATAGCGCGTTCCAACGCTGTTTTTGAAACATCTATCAAATGCACTTGGTAACCGGATTGTGCAAAAACATGAGCAATGCCATTGCCCATGGTACCGGCTCCTATTACAGCTATTTTATTCATACTATTATTATTTTATGGATTAACATTTTATTTTGATTGGTAACAAATTTACATTTTTTTAGGCATTTTTCCTATGAATTTGATTAATTTAGGGGCAAAAATATAGCTATTTATGCAGGATAATTATTTACACCAAGGTTTGCGTAATAAATTAGTCGAAATACTTAAAAATAAAGGAATTAAAGATCCTAAAGTCTTATCAGCCATAGCCACAATTCCCAGACATTTACTCTTAGAATCTGCCTTTGTGTCCCATGCCTATCAAGATAAAGCCTTCCCTATTGCTGCCAATCAAACCATTTCACAGCCATACACGGTTGCATTTCAAACGGAATTGCTTCAAATTAATCCCGGCGACAAAGTTTTGGAAATTGGCACCGGTTCAGGCTATCAAGCGGCTATTTTACACCGCTTGGGGGCCAAAGTATATACCATTGAACGCATTAAAACGCTATATCTCCAAGCCAAACAAAATCTGGACAAAATCGGTATCCGACTCAAATATATGAGTTATGGTGATGGTTATCAAGGTTTACCTATGTATGCACCTTTTGACAAGATCATTGTAACAGCAGCAGCGCCTTATGTTCCGCAAGCCTTGATTGAACAGTTAAAACCCGGAGGCCGATTGGTTATTCCGGTCGGTAAAGACCAACAAGAGATGAAACTTATGCTTAAATCAGAACAAGGAGATTTAGAGGAATCAACACATGGTTTTTTCAGATTTGTGCCCTTGCTTAAGGATAAAACCTAAAATTTTGCATCAAACCAAATTTAGTTTAAACAAAAAAAGCTGCCCAATGGACAGCTTTTCTTGGTATAAAAATATTTTTATTTCTTTTGATCATGTTCTTTTTTGACAAAGTCATACATAATAGGGGTCGCGATAAATAAAGAAGAATAGGTTCCGACAACGACACCGATAATCAAAGCGAATACAAATCCTTGAATACTTTCGCCACCGAAAATAAAGATAGCGATCAAAGTGACCAAAGTGGTCAAGGAAGTATTTAAAGTTCTAGACAAGGTGCTATCCAAAGCTTGGTTAATTTTTTTAGATAAAGGCCAAGACGGATGTTCCTTCATATATTCACGAATACGG
>WGDF01000125.1 GCA_015493405.1 Flavobacteriaceae bacterium | reverse complement strand
TTTTGGTTTTGGTAGCAGGGGCCAATATCAATGGCAACCGTTCATGGTTTCGTTTTGGTAGTTTCAGTATCCAACCTGCCGAGTTTGTAAAACTATTTACAATATTGGGACTCGCAAAGTTATTGACGGAACCTGATTTTAAAATCACACATTTTAAAAATTTAATGCAAGCAACTTTGTTGATTTCAGCTCCGATTCTGCTTATATTATTACAACCCGATCTGGGTTCCGCCATTATTTTCCTCTCACTTTTTTTGGTTTTATACCGTGATGGACTTTCCATTTTATATTTTGCTTTTGCTATTTTGATCTCAGGATTGTTTATTTTAACGATTTATTTTGGTCAAAAACCCATTGTTGTAACGCTCCTATTAATATACTTGCTGGTCAATAGTTTTACCTATTATAAATTTAAAAGAATCTATTGGCTACAAACCGGTTTTGTCTTAATCATTTCGCTTCTGACAACATTGGGCACTCATGTTGTTTTTAACAAAGTATTGAAACCACACCAACGTAACCGGATAGAAATCGTTTTAGGAAAAAAAAATGACGATAAAGGAACAGGTTACAATCTAAAACAGGCTTTAATCGCCATTGGATCAGGAGGAATCTATGGTAAAGGCTTGCTCAAAGGCTCTCAAACAACCGGAGATTACATTCCGGAACAACATACCGACTGGATTTTAACAGTCATAGGTGAGCAATGGGGATTTTTGGGGACTTTAGTCGTTGTCTTACTCTATACATTCTTGCTGATCCGATTACTGTTCTTAGCAGAACGACAAAAACAAAAATTTTCCAGATTGCTCGGTTACGGTGTTATCAGTATTTTATTTTTTCATTTTGCTTTAAATATGCTTATGGTTTTAGGGCTTTTCCCCACCATTGGCATTCCATTACCCTTCTTGAGTTATGGCGGATCCTCCTTATGGGCCTTTACCTTAATGCTTTTTATCTTTTTAAAATTTGATGCTCACCGTGTTGAAGATTGGTAATCATAAAAGCCCTTTGAGGGGGTCAAAGGGCTTTTATACTAACCAAAATATACTCAATTATGAAAAAAATTACCAAAGCTTATTAAAGCGCTGATAAAATAATGATGCAAATATAGTTCAACCCTCATCAAAAAAATATCGAAAAACGCATAATAAACATCGAAAAAAATATTTTATTTAGTATAAATCAAAATACCTCTCAAAATTAATTGTATTTTTGCTCTTGTAATTTAAACCAACCTATGGGAGATTTTTTTAAGGAAATAGAAATTGATGACCAATTAATGGTGCTTAAAACACTCAATTACGCTGATAAAGCCATCAAACTAAATACCAAAAAAAAAGCTTTACATATCCAATTTCATTTTACTTTGGAAGGTGCCGTTTCATTCCATATTATTAAAGGCACACACCAATTGGAAATCAATGAGAATAAATCGTTATTGTTTTTTAATCCTAAAAATATTATTCCCATTGATGCTTATATCGCATCTCAAAGCAAAATGCTGTCACTTCTGTTTTCATTAGATGCCATACATAAATTATTAGATGATTTCGCCATCGATTTCAGCTTTTTCAGACCTGACAATAAACAAAAAAAACTCTATGCCAAAAAAACTTTGACCGCCAATGAGATGATTATTTTGAATCAAATCTATAATCGGGAGATTCAAAATAAATTCGATTTAATATATATCAAAGCAAAAATCTTGGAATTTTTCACTTATTATTTTGATCAATCTGTCCCTTCTAAAGATCAGAATTGTCCAAAACTCAAAGATGAGCGTGTCATTGAAAAAATAAAAAAAGCCAAAGAAATATTGGTTGCCAATATCAATGAGCCACCGGCTATCGAAGATTTAGCCACCCAAGTATTGTTGCCCGTAAATGTCCTAAAAAAAGGTTTTAAAGAAATTTACGGCGCGCCTGTTTACAAGTATATTTTGAACTACAAATTAGAACTCGGCCGGCATCTGCTTATGAGCCGAAAATATAGTGTCAAAGAAGTCAGCTATCAAATGGGATATTCTGCTCCGACACATTTTGTAGTAGCTTTTAAAAAGAAATTTGGGATCACCCCAAAAAAATACATTCAAAACTTATAAATAAATATTATGATCAAAAATACACTTATTTTAACGGCCCTATATGGCGCTTTGGCGATTATATTAGGCGCCTTAGGTGCCCATGCTTTAAAACATCAAATGAATCCGGAAGATCTGACCAATTATAAAACAGCTGTTTTTTACCAAATCGTTCATGTTCTGGCTATTTTAAGCATTTTTAATTTCAGATTATTTGACCGGCGTACCAAAATAATGATCAGTCATACTTTTTTGACAGGGATAACTTTGTTTTCCGGATCTATTTATCTCATCAGTTTGCACGTGGTGCAAGCCAAAAGCATTTGGTTTATCACACCTTTGGGAGGGATTATGTTTATCGTAGGCTGGCTGATGCTAGCTTTTAAATACTGGAAAGTAAAAAATCTTTAGATTAAAATTTAAAACCCAATCTTAAAGGCATAAATAAGGTTTTATGCTCATACAATAAGCCGGATTGCAAATAAATGGCTCTATAATTATACATACCCAATTTGATTTGTAAACCAACCAAAAACGAAGCCATTACATTGCCTTGTGCTTGAAATCCATCGGGATATAAATAGGCATATCCCAACCGCCCTCCGATATATGGATTTAAGTAAGTATTGGAAACATAAAAATTAACTTCACCAAAAAGTGAAGCGCCTTGCGCATCCGGACTATTGAAATAGCCCCCGCCAAGTCCCAAATGTTTTTTCTCGTTAAAATCCCAGCCCCAAATGGCATTGATATCAAAAGATTGGTCTGTAAGTCTAAAAACGTTTGAATTTTCAGATAATGTTGTCGTGTAATACTTTAAAATTCCGCTTTCTATTTTGATATAATGACGCATATCCGAAGCCGTATATTGCGCTTTGGCAATGGAAAAAGTCAAAAGAAATATAATCAGAATTTTGGGTTTTAAATTATTCATGTGGATTGAAATTTAGATTAAGCCTCGGGCTTTTAATTTAAGATATTTATTAATCACTGCTGCCGTTAAGTTCTCGGGTTCTGTCAAAACCGTATGTATCTTGTGCAAATGCAATTCCTTGACCATGGCTTTTTTTTGAAGATTAAAATCCTCTATTATAATTTTATGATACAAAGTTTTGTGATCAGCTAAAGGTTTATTATAGACTTGTTTAAGTTCTGTATTTTCGAAAAATATAACAACAAGCAAATGTTTTTGTGCTATTTTTTTCAAATAAGGCATTTGTCGTTTCAACGAATTAAGGTGTTCAAAATTGGTATATAACATCAATAAACTCCTAGTCGGTATTTGATGCCTAATAAAACGGTATAAACGTTCGAAATCCGTTTCATTGAAATGTGTTTTTTGCTGATATAATTGTTCAAAAATCTGTTGTAAATGTTTCCGATTATGACCGGGTTTCATGAAAGTTTTTATCTGCTTTTCAAAAGTGAGCAAACCCATTTTATCCTTTTTTTTCATTGCAATATTTGAAAAGGACAGGGTGGCATTAATCGCATAATCCAAAAGAGTCATTTGGTTGAAAGGCAGTTCCATTGTCCGCCCCATATCAATCAATGCATATACATTTTGCGATTTTTCATCTTGATATTGATTCACCATCAGGGTTTGATGCTTGGCAGTCGATTTCCAATTTATAGTGCGGTAATCATCGCCTTCGTTGTAAACTTTTATTTGCTCAAACTCCATAGTATGCCCCAAACGTCTCACACGTTTAATGCCAAAATGAGATTTATTGGAAAAAGCCAATAATTCATATTTTCGCATTTGTATAAAACTCGGATAAACTTTGACTTGCTTACCGACTGAAAACTGCTTACGCATACCGGCTAATTTCAATGGAGAATAGAAAAAAACATTGAGCTTTCCAAATTCGTAAACGCCACGTTTAACCGGTTTTAAGCTGTAATGTAAAGCTCGTTCTTCATTGGGATTGAGATGAATTTTCAATTCAAAATCTCTTTTTTGAAATTGAACCGGTAATTCATCTATAATTTTCAAGGATAAAGGCAAAGGATAAGTATGCCTTACATCGATTCGGATTTTGTTTTCATCTCCATTGGAGAGTTTTTCAGGCAAATACCGATGCGCTTTAATGCGACCACTAAATCCCAGAAAAATAAAATCGAAAAAAGTAAGACTGATAAAAATGATAAAAGTATATTTTCCGAGGACAAATAATACCGGAAACCAAAAACCCAAAAAAATCAACAAAACAATAACCGCCCATAATAGATAAAAACGGGGATGAAAAAATAGGCGACCTATAAATTGATTCATTTGTTTCATATCTTATCGGGGCACTTCAACACTTTCAATAATCATTTTAATGACATCATCAGCCGTAAAACCTTCCATTTCTTGTTCAGGATTCAAAATCACACGATGCCGCATAACCGCAGGTAATACGCGTTTGACATCGTCGGGAATAACAAAATCGCGCCCTTGAATAGCGGCAAATGATTTGGCCGAATTCAAAGTTGCCAAAGATGCCCGTGGTGAACCGCCCAAAAACAGATGGGAATGGTTGCGTGTTTTCTGAATTATTTCAACCATATAAGCCATAATTTTATCATCGACGACGATTTCTTGCACCAATTGTCTATAGCGCAATAAATCTGCTGCCGTCATAACCGGTTGGATTAATTTTTCAGGTTGGCTGCCTTGTCGCAGATGATGAGATTTTAAAATTTCAAATTCTTCTTCAGCATTGGGATAACCGACTTTAATTTTAAACAAAAAACGATCCAGTTGCGCTTCCGGCAAAGCATAAGTTCCTTCTTGCTCAATAGGATTTTGCGTTGCCAAAACAAAAAATGGTGCTGACAATACATAGGTTTCCCCATCCATGGTAATTTGCTGCTCTTCCATGACCTCAAACAAAGCAGCCTGAGTCTTAGCCGGCGATCGATTGACTTCATCTATCAATACAAAATGACTAAATATAGGCCCTTTATGAAACTCAAATTCTTGCGTTTTGATATTAAAGATAGAAGTGCCCAATATATCGGAAGGCATCAGATCAGGCGTAAATTGGATACGACTAAAATCTGTTTTTAAGGTTTGAGCCAAGAGCTTTGCCGTGAGGGTTTTAGCGATACCCGGAACACCTTCTATCAGGACATGACCATTGGCTAGCAAAGCAGTCAATAGCAATTCGATAAAAGCATCTTGCCCTATGATGACTTTTCCCAATTCTTTTTTTATCTGTGTTACAGCAAGATTTAACTCTTCTAAATTAATTCTATTTTGATACGTCATGTTTCTTATTTTTATGTTTAATCAATTCAATTTGTTGTTCTAAAGCTAAAATAGTATCTCCCGAAACTTTATCTGCTTGTTGAATATAGTCAATCATCTCAAATAGCCGTTGCACCACCTCCGGATCCGTTTGTGATTTTTGTGCAATTTTTTGGTTTAAGATTTCAGGTTTTTCTCTCACATCAAGATGTAAATGTTGCCGGACATACTTAAAAAAATGATTGATATGCATCAAGCCTATTAAACGATGTTCCTTATTTTCAAGATACATTTCGGCTATGGTTTTAGTGAAATTTAAAGTCTCATTTACAGGAGGCACAACGACCGGAATAGCCCTTTGTTTGCGTTTGCCTTCAAATAAAATATATAAAATCAGACCGATAAAAAG
>WGDF01000124.1 GCA_015493405.1 Flavobacteriaceae bacterium | reverse complement strand
TTCGGATTAAATCGATAAAATTGTTTAATCAAGTTTTTATAAGATTCACGCTGGTTATTTTTGGCATAACTACAATCATAAGGTAATGGTTTATAACCAATTATATCGATATAGCGTTGCAATTCTTTATCACCGATATAGATTAAAGGGCGAATTAGAGTAAATTGATCATCAAACATAGACAATTTGACCGGAAACGCACTCAGTTCGCCGTGTTGGATCATATTCATCATCAAAGTTTCGATTAAATCGTCTTTATGATGACCCAAAGCAATTTTTTGAAAATTATTCTGTCCTGTAAATTCAAATAAAAGCTTACGCCGGTTCCAAGAACAGTAGAAGCAGGGCTGTTTATTTTTTTTTATGATTTTGATTTCATCAGTAATTAATTCAAATTTAATACGACGTGCTTCGCAAAAATCTCTCAAATATAAAGCGTCTGTATGGTAAGGTACATCTGTTAATTGTATATGCACTGCCACTATATTATAAGGTATTTTAAGTGCTTGGCGCCGATTATGAAGTATGTCTAATAAGGCCATTGAATCTTTACCACCAGAAACCCCGACCACAACGGTGTCATTGGATTCAATAAGTTGGTAATCTTCGATGGCTTTACTGACTTTAGTGCGTATTTTTTCTAAAAATCGTTTGTCTGAAGGCTTCATGTAATGTTTAATATGGAAGTTTACATTTGTGAATTATATTTAGGTAAACTTTCTAGCATGAAGTTTCATCTGTAAAACTGTAGTTCACTTTTGGTCGATGATTATATTTAACTAAATATGAATTACTTTATCAAGATGCTATTAAAAAGTTAAAATAAGGACAATTAATTCCATTCTTCATCATCATAACCGTAAAATTCACCAAAGGGATTGTCTCCACTTTCAAACGGGTCGGTTTCGTCTTCAGTCTTGCTATTGAAATCTATTTCGGGGGGTTCTTCGGGACGAATGCCTTGGGCTAAGGCTATTTGTGGATATTCTATACCAGGGGCTTCAGCACCAGTTTCCATTAGACTGACTAAAAAACGCCACATTCTGAAAAAATCATAAACATAGAGTAAATTGGGACGTTCTTCACTGATTACATCTTTAATCAATGTATTTGACATCAAGTTATTAGCCTGTTTTGAGTCATCCATATTAAATAAAGGAATTTCCAAACCCTGGTTCAAATCTTCATCCGTGAGATAAAAAGAAGCCATTTCCAAACCATCAAAATCAAAACTTTGAACGATAACATTATGTAAGTCCTCAAGATTTGCGGTGTCTTGAATTTCAATATCCCGATAGACATCTTCACCGTTGGTTTCCAAAAAGACTCTTAATTTATAAAGCATTTTTATTGTTTTTATTGAACAAATTTAAGTATTAAATCTGTATTTTTTTAAATTTATTTTTCGCTAATAATTTCAGGGGCTATTTGATTCATATAAGCTTTAGCAGCTTTATAATCATTGGGAATTTTACCTTCTAAAATGGCTTCTTTGATAGCCTCTTTGATTAAACCAACTGCTTTAGAAGGTTTGAGCCGGAAATAAGTCATAATCTCTTCACCTGAAATGGGCGGCTGAAAATTACGGATCCTATCACGTTCTTCAATCTCTACCATCTTTTTTCTAACTTGCTTGAGATTATTGCGATATTTTGTAAATTTCTTTTTATTTTTAGTGGTAATATCTGCTTCACATAGTAACATCAGATCATCAATATCGTCGCCCGCTTCAAATAACAGGCGTCTGATAGCGGCGTCAGTAACATGGTCTTCAATCAGAGCTAAAGGACGTGAACTGAGCAAAACCAATTTTTGAACATAATGCATAGGCGCACCTAAGGGTAGCTTGAGTCTTTTAAATATTTTTGGGACCATTTTACTCCCTATAAATTCATGACCGTGAAACGACCAACCGTTTTTGTCATGGTAACGTTTGGTTGCCGGTTTGCCTATATCATGTAATAAGGCAGCCCACCTAAGCCATAAATTATCAGATTTAACAGACACATTATCAACTACTTCCAGAGTATGATAAAAGTTATCCTTATGCAGTTTTCCTTCATTTTCTTCTACGCCTTGCAGTTGACTTAACTCGGGAAAGAATTCATCTAACAAGCCCGACGTATATAAAAGTTTCAATCCTATGGATGGTTGATCATGCGTCATTATCTTGTTAAACTCATCCAGGATTCTTTCTTTAGAAAGGATTTCAATTCTATTTTTATTTGTTTTAATCGCTTCAAAAGTTTCGGGATGAATCATAAAACCCAACTGTGATGCAAAACGTATGGCGCGAATCATACGTAAGGGATCATCAGAGAATGTAATATCAGGGTCTAGTGGTGTTTGAATAATTTTCATTTTCAAATCTTCCAATCCGTTGAAGGGATCGATAAGTTCTCCCCAATTGGTTTCATTTAAACTGATAGCCAAGGCATTTATGGTAAAATCGCGACGTTTTTGATCATCAGCCATGGTTCCGTTTTCTACGACCGGATTACGACTGTCAAAATGGTATGATTCTTTGCGGGCACCTACAAATTCGAGCATTAAATCCGGTGTTTTGATCATAGCAGTGCCATAATTTTTGTAAATATTGATGTGGTGATTATTTGGCAATAATTCGGCAACTTTTTTGGCTAACTCTATACCGCTTCCCAAAGTCACAATATCGATATCTTTAGCTTTTTTTTGTTGTAATAAAAAATCACGTACATATCCGCCAATGACAAAAACCGGCAAATTTAGGGTTTTACCGGCATTTTTTATCACTTCAAAAACAGCTTGATTGATGGCTTGTGGATAAAATTGTTTCTCGTTCATTAATCTCTGATTATTTCTACCCCATTTTCGGCATGCCACTTGATAATTCTGGATGGCTTGGCCGGAGTTGATTTGCGATGCAAATTTACGACATAATCTACCCTTTGCAAAATCGTAGCATCAATTTCATCAAAATTTGTCGGGCTTTTTTGTCCTGATAAATTGGCAGAAGTGGCAATCAGTGGTTTTTGTGTGGCTTTTATTAAATCTTTAGCAAAACCTCTTTTGACGACTCTAATAGCTATAGACCCATCTCGTGCCAATAGTGTTTGGGGTAAGTTTTTAGGATGATCGTAAATGATGGTGGTTGGCACTAAACTTTTTTCCAGTAAATCCCATATGGGCATTGGAATATTTTCTACATAATTTTGAAGCATTTGATAAGAATCTACTAATATTAGTAAGCTTTTATGGGGATCGCGCTCTTTTATGCGGTAAATTTTGTCTATGACCAATGGATTAGTCGCATCTCCGCCAATACCCCAAATGGTATCGGTCGGGTAGAGTATGGTGCCGCCATTATTAATAACTTCTATTATGTTCATCTATCTAAATCTTAAAAATAATTATTTTGAATTGGTTTGGTAAAGTTTTTTTAATTTAAGATAGCGTTGTCTCATACCTTTAGCATTTATTTTGGCAATAATCCAACCGGTTTTTCCATCTAAAAAACCAAATGTAATAACATAATGATAAATAAACCTATATACAGGTTTGATATAACCTTGAAAAAAATTAGGTTTAATATTTCGGTGATACAATTCTTGGGCTTTGAGTTCGGAATAACGAAGGATTTTATTCAAATATTCTTGATGGTTTTTGTAAGTAAAATGCAAAATGGGCATATTTAAATAACCAATTTTTCCCTGACAAGTGACCTCTTCATGTACCAATTTTCCGTTATACCGGCTATAATTCTTGTCAAATAATCTCAGAACTTTATCATTTTGCCAGCCGCTAAAATTGACTTTTTTATTGAGAAAATAATTTTGTCGAGGAATCCAAAATCCTTTTTCCTCGCTTATATTATATAATTTGTCTTCGATTTCTAATCTCAAATCTTTACTGATCTGTTCATCTGCGTCTAATACAAAAATCCAATCATGGGTAGCTTCCGTAATAGCATAATTTTTTTGAGAAGAAAAATCATCAAACGAGCGTTGGATTACGCGTGCCCCCATATTTTGGGCTATCGTAGTCGTTTGATCTTGACTGAAAGAATCAATAACCAAAATTTCATCGGCCCATTCGACTTGATTGATGGCTTTGGCTATATTTTCGGCTTCATTGTAGGTAGGAATGATGGCTGTAACTTTGGCTCTTTTCTTGGAGAAATAAGTATCATTTATGGTTAATCCTAGAGTTTGTTGGTAAACTTTAACATATTGTTTGGTTGCTTCTTCCCAAGTAAATTGATTGCTCCATTCGATTATAGCTTGTTTTCTGTTATTTAGATGATAATCTTCCAAACCTTCTTTCAGGACTTTTTGCATATGTGCTGCATCAAAATTTTCAAAATAATAAGCGCGGTCACCACCGACTTCAGGTAGACTGGTAAAGGTAGATAAAAATACCGGCTTTCCTAAACGCATAGCTTCTATGGGCGGTAAGCCAAAGCCTTCTGAAATGGAAGGAAATACAAATGCCTCGGCATGGTTCATATACCAATATTTTTCTTCATCGGAAATGGGACCTGTTAAGTGAACCCGATCTTTAACATCGTATTTTTCAGCTTCTGACCATATTTTTTCAATATATGATTTGTCGGGATGAATACCGCCGATGATTAAATCGTAATCATTTCCAACCAGTAAGCGTGGAAGCACATGAAAATGTTTTTTATACAAAACAGTTCCAACTGTAAACAGAAACTTTTTTTTGGGTTTGTACGATGGGTTATCAAAGTAAGGATAAGTATGAACTTCAACACCGTTGTAAATGACATGAACCTTTTTATGATGAAGATCCAAATGCTTTTCAATATCTTTTTTGACAAAATTGGAAATAACCGTGATGGCATCCGCACGATTTATTTTGTCTTGTACCGCTTGTAATAATTTACGTTTTTTATTTTCAGATTTGTCCGTATATAAAAAGTTTAAATCATGAATGGTATAGACAAATTTCATATTATTTTTCGGCACATATTTAGTGTCTTGCCAGGTGGCATGCCAAAGTTTGTATTTTTTGGGTTTGGTCAAGTATATTTTATCTAATTGACTGCGATTGATACGTTTAAGAAAACCGGGAAACTTTACTTTGGGATAACTAAAGAAATAAAAGTCAAATTTATCGGCGTGGTATTTTTCCAGATTGACTGCTAAATTTTTACAGTAATAATACAAGCCCGTAAAAGGATGCTTCATCCGTTCAACATCAACTATAATGCGTGGTTTTCGTTCCAATTTATTCAATTTTTTTGAATCCAAAGATACAATTTATTTTAATGCTATATCTGAGATATTAGCACAAGTCATTGCCGATTAAACAGGTTATTCATTACGTAATTTCACGTATAAATTTTGCCATTGTTCCGCTATTTTAACATCACTAAATTTTTGAACAAATTCATACGCCTTGTTTATGCGTTCGATATCAGGATTTTGATAAATTTTACCTATCATTTCCTTTATTTCCAAAGGATTTTTTACATCTTCAAGATAGTAAGTATAAGCACCACCTGCCTCTTTAAAAACGCCATATTTGTTGGTGATAACCGGTGTTTTACTATACAAAGCTTCAATAATGGGAATACCAAATCCTTCGTAAATGCTGGGATAGACAAAAATATCTGTCATTTGATATAAAGCTGCTAATTCTTCAATTGCCAATCCTGATAAAAAATGCACTTGCTTTTGCATGTTATTGGTTTGGATATATGCTTCTATTTTTTTAGCATAAGGCGTTTTTCTACCAACTATAACCAATTGATAACCTGTATCTTTAATTGCTTTTACTACGCTAAATATGTTTTTTCTTTCCTCTATGGTGCCCACGTTCAAAATAAAATGATCAGGCAAATTATATTTATTTTTAATCTGATCAATCAACGCATCATCTGCCTGTTCTTTAAAAACTTGATGACACCCCTGATAAATCACTTCGATTTTATGCTCAGGAATTTTTAAATATTTAAT
>WGDF01000123.1 GCA_015493405.1 Flavobacteriaceae bacterium | reverse complement strand
CAAATTGGTAAACTCAGCTTGCAATTTAACGTTCAAAATCTTTTTGATAAAATTTACATTTCCGAATCGGAAACTAATATTTTTCTACAATCCGGTAGCACGCAATGGCATGGCGTAGATGCGTCTAACCGCGTCTTTTTCGGTTGGGGAAGAACCTACACATTGGGTTTAAATTTAAAAATTTAACCTTATCTTATTAAATTACAGTATATTAGCTTGGCTTAAGAATGTTTCTTTACAAAAATAACTAAATAATTAGTTTAAACGAAATATTTAGTTTATCTTTGCGTTATTAATTATGTAGAAAGTGCCAAGTGAATTAACATTGAGATTTCTCCTCATTCGTGCCTCAATCGTTCGAAATGACAATCAGATCACATAATAACCAGATAACAGATTAACCAAATAACCAATAAAATGAAAAACCTGACCAAAGCCGAAGAACAAATCATTCAAATATTATGGCAACTCAATAAAGCGAGTGTCAAAGATGTATTGAGTAAATTACCCGACCCAAAACCTGCCGTTACAACAGTTTCCACCATTATCAGAATTTTGGAAAGCAAAGGTTTTGTCAACCACCAACAGATGGGAAGAGGATTTATATATTTTCCCATTATAAAAAAAGAAGATTACACCCAATTTAGTATGCGCAAAATGATCAATAATTATTTTGACGGATCTTTTAAAAATCTAGTTTCATTTTTTGCTAAAAATGAAAACATAGATATCAATGAATTAGAAGAAATATTAAAAGAGATAAAAAACAAATAGCTATGATGTATTATGCCCTTCAAGTCTTGCTGCTGCAAGCCGTGTTTCTCTTGTTTTATGATTTGTTTTTACGCCGTGAAAGCCTCTTTCATTGGAACCGGTGGTTTCTGTTGGGTACCGGCGCCTTATCCTTTCTATTACCTTTAATACAATTTGGTGAATTGCAAAAGCCGGTCATTGTGGAAAGCCTTAAACCGGTAATTTTGCGTAGCCACTCAGTGCAGACTCAAATTTCTCAACATATTGCGCCCCATTACAGTCAAACTTTTTTATATGTATATGGATTAGGCGGCTTGTTGCTATTGGGGCATTTTATATATAAATTATTCCAAATCCGAAAATTGATAAAAAACAACAAAATCGTTGATTATGAACAGGATATAAAAATTGTTTTACTTCAAAAGCATCGCGAAGCTTTTAGCTTTGCTAATTATATTTTTATCGATGAAAAGCTTTATCAGGAATCAAAATTGCCGGTATTGGAACATGAATTAGTGCATTATCGCGAAAAACATTGGCTCGATTTACTGGGATTTGAAATCCTTAAAATCCTATTTTGGTTCAGCCCTTTCGTATGGTTGTATCAAAAACGTCTCCATGCCGTTCATGAATTTATTGCTGACAAGCACGTTTTAAAACAATATCAATTCAGCGCCTATTTTCAAGCTTTGCTTAGAGAGCATTTTCATAGTCGCAAGATTTCATTTATCAATCAATTTTATAAACCATCACTTTTAAAAACACGAATTATGATACAGAAAAAGAATACCTCAAAACAGCAAGCCATTGTTAAATATGCAACTTTTAGCCTTATCCTTACGGGGATTATTGTATTAGCAGGCGCTTGTAATGCTAAAATGTCTGAAAAAAAAGAGAATGATTTTCTCGAACAAATTCAACGTGATACCGTCATCCAAATGAAAGATGGTAAAAAAGTAAAAATAAATGTAATCAAAGGGAAAGGTGATAAAAAAATTGAAATAAATGTAACAAAAGGGAATAACGATAATATAGTAAAAGGAGAAGAAGTTAATATTGCCGAAGATGCAGTGGAAGTGCCTATTCAGTTCATCAGTAAACCACCGGTTTTCCCCGGGTGTGAAGAAAATAAAGATACCAAAGCAATGAAAGATTGTTTAAGTCATAAAATTCAAAAGTTTGTAGCCCGAAATTTCAATACTAATATCGCTCATGATTTAGGTTTGGCCGGAAAAAATGTTAAAATAATCACGATGTTTACGATTGGCAAAAACGGTAAGGTTACACATATTAAAGCGCGGTCAAAATATCCTGCATTAGCAGATGAAGCCAAACGAGTCATTGCATCCTTGCCACAAATGAAACCCGGTCAGCAAAAGGACAAAGCCGTAGCGGTAACCTACACGTTGCCGATTATTTTTAAAGTTGAAAAATAAATTTCTTATTAGACCTTCTAGGTTTCCAAAACCTAGCAGGTCTAATACCAAAAGGAATTATGTTTTAGTCCAAAATAAATGGGAATATTTTTTTTCTGTTCCAGGCAAAAAACACAGTTATAGCCATAGCTATAACGAGTATTTTTAACGAAGATACGGGAAAAAGAAACGATTTATTGGACTAAAAAAAGTTGTTTTTGGTATAAAAAGCTACACATGAAAAAAATTCTTTTTCTTGTAATAAGTTTTCAAATATTAGTGCTTAATGCCCAAGGTAATTATTTGGAAACACTTAAACATTGGCAAAACCAACCGGATAGCGCTGCCAAATTTCAAATGCTGGGTAAAATCTATAACGATACTGGCTTTGACCGGAAAGCTATTTTCTATTATAAAAAAGCAATTCGTCTCAAACCGGAAGTTCGATACATGAATCGCTTGGCAAAAGTGTATGCCCGCTACGGAAAACCTGAAGAAGCAATAAAGATTCGCGAAAAAATCGGTCGGTTAGATAGCACAAATTATCGCAATAGTTATTATTTGGCAAATTTATATGCCAAGACCGGTCAAAGAAATAAGGCTATCAGAATATGGCAAAATTTGGCAACTGTTGATACACTTAATCCAAATTATCCCTATAAAATAGGTATATATAGCCATAATATGAATCGCAAACTCGATGCTTTTCTCGAAGCCTATCACCGCGATTCACAAAGCCTAAATACTTTGTTGATGCT
>WGDF01000122.1 GCA_015493405.1 Flavobacteriaceae bacterium | reverse complement strand
TTGTTTTTTGGTATCCAAGAGTTTTTGGACTTGTTTGGCTACGGTTTCATCGTCAATTTTTTCAAACAAAAGTTGCGGTTCGCCAAGCTGATGTCCTGCCGGTAACAAAATATCTTTGTGAGATACATCATCCCAAGTCAAATCTAGGGACAGTTGCAGCATTGCCTTGAGTTTCTGAGCGGTAAAAGGCAAAAACACCTCACCTAGAACAGCTAATGCAGCGGCCATTTGATTGGCCACGAACATAATGGTTTTAACCCGTCCTGGATTGGTTTTTACTTGTTTCCACGGTTCTTCCTCTGCCAAATATTTGTTCCCTAAACGAGCCAAATTCATATATTCGGATAGGGCTTCTCTAAAACGATAACGCTCGATGAGTTGCCCGATTTTTTCAGGATAATTTTTTATTTGCGTTAAAACTTCTTCGTCAGTCTCAGTCAAAGCTTCCGGTTTTGGAATAACCCCATCATAATATTTTTTAGTCAAGACCATAACGCGGTTGACAAAATTGCCGAGGTTTCCAACCAATTCGCTGTTGTTACGGGTTTGAAAATCTTTCCATGTAAAATCGTTGTCTTTGGTTTCAGGGGCATTGGCAGTCAAGACATAACGGAGCACATCCTGTTGGCCGGGAAAATCTTCCAGATATTCGTGTAGCCAAACCGCCCAGTTTCGCGAAGTCGAGATTTTATCACCTTCCAAATTGAGAAATTCGTTGGCCGGTACATTTTCAGGTAGAATATAGTCGCCATGTGCTTTGAGCATTGCCGGAAAAATGATGGTATGAAAAACAATATTGTCTTTACCAATAAAATGAATGAGTTTGGTGTTCTCATCTTGCCAATAGGGTTGCCAATCTTTACCGTTTTTTTCGCTCCATTCTTTGGTCGATGAGATATACCCTATGGGCGCATCAAACCAAACATATAAAACCTTGCCTTCTGCACCTTTGACCGGCACCGGCACCCCCCAATCCAAATCGCGGGTAACGGCACGCGGGCGTAAACCATCGTCAAGCCAAGATTTGACCTGTCCTAACACATTTGGTTTCCAATCTCGTTTGTGTCCTTCGAGTATCCATTGTCGCAACCATGGTTCATATTGATCCAAAGGTAAATACCAGTGTTTGGTTTCTCTAACTACCGGTTTATTACCCGATATGGTTGACACCGGATTGATTAATTCCATAGGACTCAATGAGGTACCGCATTTTTCGCATTGATCGCCGTAAGCATGTTCGTAGCCGCATTTCGGACAGGTGCCGGTTACAAACCTATCGGCTAAAAATTGATGTTCTTGTTCGTCATAAAGCTGCTGACTGGTTTGTTCGATAAACTTGCCGTCTTCATAGAGTTTTTTAAAAAAATCTGCTGCGGTTTGATGGTGTAACGGTAAGGAGGTCCGACTGTAATTGTCAAATTCAATACCGAAATCTGCAAATGATTTTTTAATAATTGCATGATATTTATCGACCACTTGTTGTGGGGTAACCCCTTCTTTTTTGGCCCGAATCGTAATAGGGACACCGTGTTCGTCAGAACCGCAAATATATATGGCATCGTTGCCTTTGGCTTTTTGATAACGGGTAAAAATATCCGCCGGAATATAGACGCCGGCTAGATGGCCGATATGCACCGGTCCGTTGGTATAGGGTAAAGCTGCTGTAATGGTATAACGTTGTTTTTGAGACATCTTTTCTATTTTGAAATACAAAAATACAATAAGTTTTGAGATGTTAAAACCGATTTTTTGACAATTAGATTAAATTTTTTGTGTCAAAATGACTCAAAATCAGCCGTTTTGTCCCTTTTGCTCTTATGGAATAAACTTTGAAATTGATTTTTTATCAATCTTAAAACTTAATATTATGGGACACATTTACGGTAAAGTTAATACCATTGATGATATCAGTCGTATTAACTGCATTATTAGAGACGAAATGCTGAATGTAGATTCAGAAGCTGAGTTAGTAGAACTCAAAAAACGTAGTGATTACCTTTGCACCTTGACCTATTCTCCCTTTTGGAAAGACAAATTTGGTGATGAAATAGAAAAAGTTCGGGAACGGGCTATGGCCGAAGATTATGTTACGGTAAATGAAGCTAATTATATTGCAAAATATAAAGGCTTTGATGTGACTTATAAACCCTGGGGCGAGCATGATAATGATATTGCCGCTAGTTTAAAAGAAATTCCGGAACAAATAGTGCATGAACTGAATGATTCTATTATCCAAATGGAATTATCGACTGCTATTTTAGAACAGATGCGACAATTATTTTGTAATATACGTGGCGCCGCATTAGTTTGTGAAGATGCGAATTGTCTTAACAAACTAAAAAAATCAATTGATGTATTGGCTGCTTTACCACATTTGGAAAGTTTTACCAAGCATTTTTCAGAAGAAACTTTAACTCAAATAGACGATTTGATTAATGTTGAAACAGATCGTTCTTTACAATTATTTAATATGATTGCCGAGGTCAGTAATTTTGATGCTCAATATGATTTGGCTGATGTAGGAGATGATGCCAGTGCCAAAGCATTTATTGATAAAATTATGCCGGCTGAAGATAAAGCCGATACTTATATTCCGACTGAAGATCGCTACAAAGGTCCCGGTAAAATTATATGGTTGACTTACTTTTTACCTTCTAGAAAAAGAGAATATGCCAAACGCATTTACTTGCCCGGCCCTTACCGCAACTTACAAGTTGACGGTCCAGCAGAATATTATAACAAATTTGGCAACCCTGAATATGGCATTTTATTAACTTATCAAACTTCCATTAAGCCTACAACCATTCATATTCACGATAGGGAAGTGCAATTACCGGAACGTTGGGTAACCAAAAGAAAAATAGTTAAAGTACCTGAAACGGCTCAAAATTTCAGAATAACAGAACAAAAACCGGAATCGGCTATGGCTATTGCTTAGCTTTTGTTATAAGTTTATAAATTGTAAGCCGGATTTTTTTTAAAAATTCGGCTTTTTTAAGCCTCAAAAATCATAATTTTTTATAATTTTAGATTATGAAAAAAATCTTCTTATTGTTGGTCCCCATTGTCATTTTGGCTTGGTCCTGTAAAAGTGTTTCTCCCGCTGTTTCACAGTATAAACAGCCCCATCATTGGCAAGCCCCGCCGACTGTTAAATCCGGAGATACCGTTTTATATATTGCACCGGCCGGTAATGTAGTGGCTGAAAAAGCATATATGAAACGATCGGATTCTCTTTTGCGATTATGGGGATTGGTCCCTAAATACAGTTCCAATCTTTACCGACAGCATTTTGTATTTGCCGGAACTGATGCCGAGCGATTTAAAGATTTGCAACAAGCTTTGGACGATCCCGCTATCAAAGTGATTTGGTGTGCTAGAGGGGGATATGGAAGTGTACGCATTATTGACAGTTTAAAATTTGATAAATTCAGAAGGCATCCCAAGTGGCTGATTGGTTTTTCCGATATAACTGTATTACATAGTGTATTGCATCAACAAGGATTTCAATCGGTGCATGCGATTATGCCCATAAGCTTGACCCATCCGACCCCAAAAAGAACATGGGCTATTAAAAGTTTGTATGATTTTTTGAAAGGGAAAAAGTTACATTATGAAATAGAATCTGATAGTTTGAATATTAACGGACAAGCTAAAGCGGTAGTTGTAGGTGGTAATATCTCTCTGTTAGTGAGTTTGTTAGGATCTAAATATCAGATTAATACAGATGGTAAAATTTTATTTTTGGAAGATGTCGGGGAATACACCTATTCTTATGACCGGATGATTTATGCTTTGAAAAATGCCGGTTATTTTACACATTTAAAGGGCCTTATTATAGGTGGAACCGGCGTTAAAAAAGATGATGATTATATAGGAGAAACGGTCAAGCAATTGATTTTGAAACATGTTAAAGATAAAAAATATCCGGTTGTTTTCGGCTTTCCTGCCGGTCATATTATTGATAATAGAGTAATCATTTTTGGTCGAAAGGCAATTTTAAAAGTTACTGAAGATAAGGTTGTTTTTGAGCAGAAGTAAAAGGCTTAATTTTTTAGTCCTTGTTTTTTTATAGTGGGCTCATCTTACTTTAATTTAATTTTTTATTTGGATTTAAAATCCTAGATTTTTGAAAATTGCGTAAGCCGTATTTTCGGTAGAGGAACTCCAATAATAAGGCACCAGCAAAAATAATTCTGCAGTAAGGTTGGTTCACATCGAATCTAAGATGTTTTTTTTCTTTTCGGTATATTCCGTTTCAGTAATAAGTTCCATTTCGAACAGTTCTTTGAGTTTCTTTAATCGACCCATAGGATTTTCTTCTTGTTGTGAGTTTGCTTGCTGGTTAGCATCACTATTCATTAAATTACTTGCTCCGACTCCTGTATTCATTCCCATTATTATTCCTGCATTTCCCGTTTGGTTGTTTGCTGCATCCCGCATGGCTTGTAATTTTTGATGTTCAGTATAGTCTATTCCTGCAATTTTCGCTGATAAGACCTGCGCTTGAACATCAGATATCTTTGCAATTCTATCTAAAGTTTCTTTATCAAATTGCGTTCCTTCCATTCTAAAATCTATTACTTCAAACCCTAGATCATTAAAAACACTTTTGGTTTTAATTCTCACCTCCTCTGCAATAGAATTTAAATTACTGTCAATATCTACATAAGAAAATTTAGCATTGGCAAGATAATCTGTGATGTTTTGAGTTATTCTAGATAAAAAGATTTCTTTTAAATCGTGATGACAAAACACCTCTTGTCCTGCAATTATATTAGCAAAAAAACTTTTGGGCGTCGTAATCTTAATGCTATAATTGCCAAATGCGGAAAGTAATATAGGGAAGGTGTATATAGGGTCTGTATATGCTATGGGTACACGAGTGCCCCAGCGCATATTTAAGATGTCAGCTTTTCTATAAAACCAAATCCCCATAATGTACTCACTGCCTTCACGAAGTGAAAGGAATTTTTTAATCGTAGTTATGAAAGGCGTATTATCCGATTTTAAGTCATACATACCTTCTTCTTCAAAAACACCTATCACCTTACCTTCGTAGGTTAGAATGCAGCCTTGTCCCGGTTGCAAAATGAGTTTTGAGGCGTTTTTTATTTCATCGCCATTATCGGTAAATTTTATAAATAATTCATCTGACCTAGGATCTTTCCATTGTATAACTGATTTGAATTGATTGGAAATATTCATCTTTTATGTTTTATATTATTGCATCTTTTAAAAATCAATATCATCACCGATACCTGTATTTTGATCTTTATACAGTGCTCTAAAATAATCTTCCAATTTTTTCATAAGGGCGGCGTGTTCGTCCAAGAGCTCGTCCATTCTTTCAGGATTATCATTTCGTTCTTCTACTGCTTTTTGCATTTTGCCGGCCCAATACATCCCCAACTGTGCATATTCGGTCATAGAAATACCATATTCTTTTTGAATATCCAATTGAATTCCAACTTCTTCTGCTATAGCATAATGTCGTTCTATTTTGACATGGTCGCTCCATTCAGGATATTTTTTTAGGACTTCTTCAGGCCCTGATGCGGCACCTTCGACATGGGCAAATTTACCTTGTTTAGGATTCATAAATACTTCACCAAAAAATTTCATATCATCGGGAGATAATTCAGCCATTTTTGCATTCCATTGGTCTCTAGTTTCTTGCCAAACGGGCACTTCCATACCAAATACTTTTGCAATTAATTCGTCAGACATCCCGTTTGCTGAATTGGCTGATGCCAGTGCATAATCTTTAAAATCTATTCCGTTAATTTTCATACTTATTTAATTTTTATTGCTGTATTTTTATTTTAATATTGTAATTCACTTCTTTTTCTGTCATCATAAAAGAAAAGTTCCATTTTAACTTTGACATCGTGTGCTATTGTATCTTTATAATCTGAAACATATTCTGCTCTTTCAGTAAAATATTTGGTCCAAAATGCTTTTTCTTTTGTTTCCCAGTTGTCATAAGCGTGTTTTAATTTTGTAAAATCATTAGCTTCTTTTGGAGATCGAATTGCTTTACAGGTTTTTCTCGCTGCTTCTTTTTCATCCCATTCTTTTAGGGCCTTATACTTGGCAATTTGATCTACCACCCAGCGTAACTCAGTTATTTTATTGCTGGGTGTAAAAGTATTTGTAGAATTGCAATAATTACAAACGACGTAATGTGAGCGAAAAATATCTTTTTTTATTTCCAATTTTCCCCCACATTGGGTACAGTGAAAATCTTGGTTTAGAAATTCAATAGCATAGTCATAATATTTTTGAGCGACTTTTCCTTCCAAAATAATCTCAATCCGTTGCAATTTGGGTCTGAAAGATTCTTTAAGTTTTACGCCTTTTTGTTCTTGTTCTATAAGTTCCCATGGCTCAATATATTCCAACATTTGAGGTTTAACTTTTGTGACAAAAGTGGTTTCAATTTTATCAGCCAGTTGAAGCAATTGCGCTTTTATACCACTCCAAGCGGTCATATTTGAGTTCATATCATAGTTTCCTTCTTCTAACTGGTCTAGTACCGCTTCTTCAGCAGGGAACAAAGATTCGTTAAATCGGGCTTCAATTTTTTTCAAAAAACTATCCCATTTTTCAACCAATACTAGAAATTCGGGAGGCTGTTTGTTTTCTTTTTTTTTATTATATCCAAACATTAGTTATCTGTTTTAATTTCGATATCAATAGTCATAAACTTAAAACCACAATAATCACAAGTCGTTAAATTGGTGTCTTTGGGTCTTGGTGCCCCACAATTTTCGCATTTTCTAGTTTCGGTTTTTGATGTTTTATTACCGCTCCAATCTTTTTTGCTATTAATTGCATTTTTGGTTATTTTTTTAAAAGGATTTCCCATAAGTCAAAAGTAGTGTATTTTTTTATGCGCTATTAAATCTTAAAAACGTATTTATTTTTCTATTATTGTTTTGATAAAATATCCGGCAAAGCCTTTTGCAAATAAAATGATTGAAACGATAAAACTAAACCAATATAAATTGCTCAAAGTTCCAGTAAATAAGTCATTATCCGACTCCTTTAAAATAAAGGACATTGGCACTGTATCCAAG
>WGDF01000121.1 GCA_015493405.1 Flavobacteriaceae bacterium | reverse complement strand
TTGCATTATTTTAAAATAAATAAAATCAAATTTACAAAATAATTTATGAATTGCAATTTACTTTTGCTGTCAACTTAAAATAATAAAAGTAGGCTGTTTTTATATCAGATTTTGCCTATTAAGCATAAATTTTGAATGCTGACATATACTACATTACAGTTTCGGGCATGTTTGTACCTTCATTCCAATCTTGCAGGCTTTCAAAAGTCAATGAAAAAATCATTACATTTATATATAAGAAAATTACCCTATATACAAAAAAGGGGTATTCCCCTTTTTTTGTTTTACAATTTCCTTTTTATTATTGCGCCCTGAATTTTAATAAAGCTATGATGGGAAAGTGATCGGAATATTTGATTTGTCTTAAGGTTTCAAATTTTAATATTTGTAATTTCAAGGCATCAGCGAGCACAAAATCAATACGTAAAGGTAACCACTTGTATTGCCAAGTTATCCCAAAACCTTCACCGGCGTCTACAAAAGCGTCAGTCTTATCTTGACTTAAAATATGGTAAGGCGCAGAAAAAGCGGTGTTGTTAAAATCGCCGGCGACAATCACCGGATAAGGACTTTTTTCTGCTTCTTTCTCAATTAATTCGGCTTGCTGATATTGGCGGATAAAGACCTTTTGTAATTTGTTACGGACTTTATTTTTATCTTGTTCGACCAAAGCTTCCGGATTTACAATTTTGTAAGATTGTAAATGAATGTTATAAATCCGCAAGGTATCTTTATGAAGCACGATATCAGCCCAAATGGCATTGTTAAAAGTATCTTTAAAATTCAAATCTCCTTGATTGATAATTTTGTACTTTGAAAAAATAGCCAAACCGGCTTTGCGTTTATGACCTTTTAATACGATATGCCGGTATTTGTATTGTAAAAAATCGGTTTTAGGATCATTTTTAAATTCCTGTAAGACTAAAATATCAGGATATTGATCTTTTAAATAATTAGAAATATCGACATCAATGGCTTTCTTCTTAATCCAATGATAGGCATTGAATAAGCGTACATTATAACTCATCAATGAAAAGCCTTTGGGCTCAATCGGATGCTTGCCATCCCATTGGTATAATGCCTTTAGATGACTGTAATTCAATAGCAATACCAAAATGGAAATAAACACATATTTCTTGAGTTTGATTACCCAATACAAAGCAAATAGCATATTGAATAAGATAATGTATGGAAAAATTAAACTGGTAAAGGATATAAACGGTAATAAGTTCGGGGGTAAATATACAGCCGCAAATCCAATGATTCCCAGCAATGCAGCGAGGTAATTAAATACTAAGACTATTTTCTGTGTGATTGATAAATTTTTCATACTTTTATCCCTGCGTCATTTTAAAAAGTTAAATATATGAAATTGGATTTAATACCCAAAATAAAACATACGGATTCGCATCATTTTTTCTTATTAGCAGGTCCTTGTGCCATAGAAGGCGAAACAATGGCCTTGCGTATAGCAGAACATCTGGTTCAATTATCCGATCGGTACAAAATACCGTATATTTTTAAGGGAAGCTTTAAAAAGGCCAATCGATCACGTCTGGATAGTTTCACGGGAATAGGCGATGAAAAAGCCTTGAAAATTTTAGAGAAAGTGGGGCGTACTTTTGATATTCCAACCGTAACTGATATTCATATCCCTACGGATGCTGCTTGGGCTGCAAACTATGTCGATGTGTTACAAATTCCTGCATTTTTGGTGCGGCAAACCGATTTGGTTGTTGCTGCCGCTCAAACCGGTAAATTTATAAACCTTAAAAAAGGTCAGTTTATGAGTCCGGAAAGTATGAAATTTGCTGTAGATAAAGTAACACAATCCGGTAACCATCAAGTGGCGATAACAGAACGTGGCACCATGTTTGGTTATGGCGATATGATCGTCGATTTTAGAGGTATTCCCGTTATGCAGCAATTTGCCCCGATTATTTTGGATATAACCCATTCTTTGCAGCAACCCAATCAGGCTACAGGCGTCACCGGCGGACGTCCCGAATTGATTGAAACCATTGCCAAAGCCGGAATGGCAGTTGGTATTGATGGTGTTTTTTTGGAAACCCATTTTGACCCCGCTACCGCAAAATCTGATGGTGCTAATATGTTGGCGCTTGACAAAGTAGAACATTTGCTACAAAAATTAATTGCAATAAATGAACTTGGAATCTGAGTCTTGTTTTGGCTTAAATTTTGCTATCTTTATAAAAATTTATCTTATGAAAAAATCGGTT
>WGDF01000120.1 GCA_015493405.1 Flavobacteriaceae bacterium | reverse complement strand
ACATAGAATCGCCATAAGAATAGAAGCGGTATTTCTCTTTAATAGCTTCTTGATAAGCATCCATAATTAAATCGTAACCTCCAAAAGCGGCAACTAGCATCAATAAAGTAGATTTCGGTGTATGGAAATTGGTAATCAAAGCATTTGCAATTTTAAATTCATAGGGCGGAAAAATAAATTTATTAGTCCAACCTTCAAAGGGTCTTAAAAAACCATCAGCTGTCACCGAAGATTCTAAGGATCTGATAACCGTAGTGCCGACAGCACAAATTTTTCTTTTCTTATTTTTGGCATCATTGACCAATTCTGCCACGGCATCTTCAATGAAATATTGTTCAGAATCCATTTTATGTTTGGATAAGTCTTCTACTTCCACCGGATTAAAGGTGCCGATTCCGACGTGCAAAGTAACTTCTGGTAAATGCACACCCTTGATTTCCAATTTTTTAATTAGATGTTTTGAAAAATGTAAACCGGCTGTTGGAGCTGCCACGGCTCCTTCATGTTTGGCAAAAATAGTTTGATAACGTTCTTTGTCTTCTTCTGTAGGCGCTCTTTTAATATATTTGGGCAAAGGCGTTTGACCCAATTCTTTCAATTTTTTTCTAAATTCCTCATAAGTGCCGTCATACAAAAATCTTAAAGTTCGTCCTCTTGAGGTTGTATTATCAATAACTTCGGCAACTAAAGTTTCGTCTTCGTCAAAAAACAATTTATTCCCGATTCGTATTTTTCGAGCCGGATCGACCATTACATCCCACAAACGGGTGTCAGAGTCCAGTTCCCTTAATAAAAAAACTTCTATTTTAGCCCCTGTTTTTTCTTTATTACCATACAAGCGCGCCGGAAATACCTTGGTATTATTTAAAATAATGACATCGTCCTCATCGAAATAATCCATAATATCTTTAAAAAGTCTGTGTTCTATTTTTCCAGTATCCCGATGAACCACCATTAAGCGAGATTCCTCGCGACAATCTGCAGGGTATTCTGCTAATAATTCGGGTGGTAAATTAAAATTAAATTGTGATAATTTCATATATATATTTTAATTGAAGTTGACTCTAAAAATTATAAATTCAACAAATTAGCGGGCAAATATACAACATCGCATACCCTATTGTCAAGTAATTATTATTTTATTTTAAAAAATATCATTTTTTTAGCAATTTTAAAAATATTCTTTTCTGCATTAAATTATTGTTTTTTTGATTTAATCCTTGATTTATTAAAGAATTATCCTTAATTTTAAAGCAAAATTATAAACTATGGAAAAATCTAGAGAAGTTGTCGGACATATTATAAAAGAAGAAAAAATAAGTTTAATCAAACAACAAATCTTACCGCATACTTTGGTGGTCAATATTGATCATCCTTTTCCCGGATTTCATGGTTGGGATTTTAATTTTACTTCTAAGCCGCGTTCGATTATTATTCTAACGTCAAAGATTTATTCTTGGGCCAAAATCTTAAGAGCACAAGCAGCTTATAATAAACAAACAGGCTTAAAAATCAATGCCTCATTTGCCAAAATTATGATTGGAAAAACAGTCTATTATGGCATTCGCATCAAAGGTTTAACCGCTTACGAACAAATTCCAGATTTACAAAAAAAATTAGAAATTTATGGCTTTAGTCTGTTAAAAAACAAAACGCTGAAAACAGAAAAACCGGTTTCTATTAAAATAAGTAAATTCTTTCATATCAATGTTTTAGAAGCACAAATTTATGCCGATAAATGTATTGATCATATGTTCTATATCGAAATCCCTCAGTATTTATCTTGGGAAAGTTTTAGAAAAGTAACAGAACGGGTCAAACACAATGTTAGCAATCAAAATTTTGATGCCGCCAAAGGTATTTTTTACAAAGATGATACAGTCAAGGATATCATCCGGTTATTCAAATCAAATATGCCTTTGGAACTTTTACAAGAAATAAAAAAACGTTACGAAAAAGAGATTAAATCATAAGAACAAACACCTAAAAAACAACATTATGGATCCAAATGAAGGTTTGCCATTGCATTGGCAAATAGATAATTTTAATATAGAAATAAAATATCCGGGCAAATTATATTGGCCTGATGACCATATTACCAAACTCGAATTGGTAACCTATTACAAGGATATTTCTCCTATTATGATGCCTTACTTAGAGCAGCGTCCTGTAACTTTACGTTATTTTCCGCGTGGTATTCATAAAGTTTCCTTTTACAAACGCGATTACAGCGCACCGGTTCCGGGATTGATTGACACTTATCCTTATGATGAAATCAGTCAACATAAAACCATAATGGTTCCGGTCGTAGCCAGCCAAGCAGGGATTGTGTATTTGGCTTCAAAAGGCTGTATCGAATTTCATACCTGGGCGTCAAAGATTACTGATATTTATCATCCGACTTGGGCTGTTTTTGATTTGGATATCGTATCGGGCTATGATTTTAATTTAATTTTGGAAGGTGCCGCTTTTCTTTATGATTATTTAACCGAATTGGGCATTAAAGCTTTTGCTAAAACTTCCGGTGGTTCCGGCATGCATGTTTACATCCCGATTGCCCCTAAATATGAATTTAAAGTGGTCAAAAATTGGGTCAAACGTATCGGTGAAAAAATGCAAGAACGCCATCCTGATTTATTCAGTTTGCCCAAAAAAGGGAACAAAACTCATGAAAGCCGTAAAGTAGTCATTGACTATATGCAAAACGTCATTACCCGCAACACAGCTAGCGTTTATACGGTCAGAGCCAAAAAAGGGGCGACTGTTTCCACGCCTGTAAGTTGGACTGAAGTACAGAAGAAAAACTTTGTGCCGGCAGATTTCAATATTAAAACTGTGCC
>WGDF01000119.1 GCA_015493405.1 Flavobacteriaceae bacterium | reverse complement strand
TCAGTTATTATTTTCATTTTCACCCGATGCCCTTGCCTAGCGATAAAGCCGATGTGATGGAAAAATTCGGATTTCTACCTGAAATTCCGTTTTCCATTAATCCGGATATTTTCATAACTCATGCCTTGATTATTTTCGGAATCAGTTTGACGGTGGCATTATATCCAACGATAAAAATATGGCGATTGAAAACCTTGAAAGCATTGAATAGTAAATAGTAATTTTGAATGTCATTCCAACAGAGTTTTGCTGACACAGGAGGCAAAGCGACGAGGAATCTTGAAATGAACTGTGTCATTCCGACAGAGTTTTGCTGACACAGGAGGCAAAGCGACGAGGAATCTTGAAATGTTTTGAAAATTAAAATAGAGATTTCTCATCGCTCGTGCCTCGCTCTGTCGAAATGACATCCGACTTATAATCAAATAATCAATTAAACAATTCATCAAATAACCAGATAACCAATATCACCATATCATCAATCATATGAAAACCATCATAAAAATAGCTTGGCGTAACCTATGGCGAGACAAACTGCGCACCACGGTCATCATCATTTCCATTATTTTAGGACTTTGGGGCAGTTTGTTTTTTATGGCCATGATTAATGGGATGAATGACAATCGTATCAGCTCGGCAATCGATTATTATTTGGCTCATATCCAAATTCACAGGCAAGATTATCCGGATGATCCCAAAATTGATAAAACCATTGCACAACCGGAAAAAGTATTACAAATCATCAAGCAAACCCCGGCAGTTGCCGGTTATGCGCCACATACCATTTTGCAAGCGATGCTTACGACGACAAAAGGAAACCGCGGTATACAACTGACCGGTGTGGTGCCGGAATTGGAAAAAACCGTTTCCAAAATTCCGCAACCGCTGGTCGAAGGGACGTATTTTACCCGTTTTAAAAAACCTTCCATTGTTATAGGACGGGCTTTGGCAGATAAATTGCATTTGAAATTAAATTCTAAAGTCAAAATCAGTTTTCAAAATATGGAAGGGGATATTTTGGCTTATGCTTTTCGGGTAGAAGGCATTTACAAAGCCAATAATGCGATGCTTGAAAAGATGCAAGTATTTATCAAACAGTCGGATTTAACCAAATTGTTAAACAGCTCGAAAACCTTGATTCATGAGGTGGTTGTCAAGCTTAAAGATATTAAATCGGTATCAAAAGTTAAGAATAAATGGCAACCTCAAATGTCCGGTAATCTTGTGCAAACATGGGATGAAGTTTCACCGGAATTGGGCTATGCACAAGATATGATGGCAACCTTTTCCTATATTTTTATGGCGATTATTCTGATTGCCTTATCCTTTGCTATCATTAACACGATGTTGATGGCTATTTTGGAACGAAAAAGGGAATTGGGCATTATGCTTTCCGTCGGGTTTAACAAACGAAAATTGTTTTTAATGATTATGCTCGAAACCCTATTTTTGGCTTTGATTGCGACGCCCGTCGGTATGTATTTGTCCTATGCCGGAATTACCTATTTCGGTCAGCATGGATTACATTTTTTAGGCGTTTCCAAGGGGTTGGAGCATTTTGGAATGAGTGCAACCATTTATACCAAATTGCCGATATCCTATTATTGGGTAATTACGGCAATGACCCTGTTAACAGCCCTTTTTGCTGCCGTTTTTCCGGCAAGAAAAGCCCTGTCAACTAACCCGATTGAAGCGATTAGAGACATTTGAGTTGAAAGTGGAAAGTGGAAAGTGGAAAGTGCGAAGTGCGGATAAAGCGAAGCGAAGTGGCGTCCCTACGACAAAGGAAGTAGGGATGGAAAGTGAGCATGGTAGAGACGCACGGACGTGCGTCAAACTGTGTGGAAAATTAGTGCCAAGTGAAGTCCGGAATAGAGACGAAATGCATTTCGTCTCATCCAATGAATGACAGGAATGTAACAAATAAAAGTAGAGACACAATTCATTGTTCTTACAGAAATGTACGAACGTATGAATTGATGTCATTTCGAACGAACGCAGTGAGGAGAAATCTCTCAGTTAATACAAAGTGAGATTCCTCAGTTTTTCCTCTTTCAAAAAGACAAGGGATTTCTCCTCACTCGTGCCTCGCTCGTTCGAAATGACACTAGTACAAACATCTGAAAATAACCAAATAATCGATTAACCAAATAACCAGTTAACCAAATCAACAAATAACCAGTTAACCATAAAATATGAAAGTCATAGAAACCAAAGATTTAAAAAAGTATTACAACGCCGGCACCGAATTGGAAGTGCGGGCATTGGACGGTGTAAATTTAAACATTGAACAAGGTGAATTCACCGCCATTGTAGGCCCTTCGGGAAGTGGTAAAACCACCTTGCTTAACCTAATTGGTGGGTTAGACCAAGCTACCGGTGGGGAAGTAATCATCAACGGGCAAAACATAACCGGCTTATCGGAAAACGAATTGATTGATTTTCGCTTACATCATATTGGTTTTGTTTTTCAAGCATACAATCTAATTCCGGTATTGTCGGCTTATGAAAATGCGGAGTTTATTATGTTATTGCAAGGTAAATCCGAATCCGAGCGCCGCCAACGGGTGACCAAACTCTTGACCGAAGTTGGTTTGGGGACACAACTAGACAAACGTCCGGCAAAATTATCGGGCGGACAGCAACAACGCGTAGCGGTGGCAAGGGCGTTGGCAAGCAAACCTAAATTTGTATTGGCAGACGAACCTACCGCCAACCTCGATAGTAAATCCACAGCGCAACTTTTGGATATTATGAAAAAACTCAATGAAGAAGAAGGTATTACCTTTATTTTCTCAACCCACGACCAACGGGTGATTGACCGTGCCAAACGAATTATTACTTTGGAAGATGGTCAAATCGTTTCCGATATTGCGCAAAATGAATTTAAAACTGAAATATTATAGCCTTATGAAACGTTTGTTTTGGTTCCTTATTCTCATCACAAGTTTAAATACTTTTGCCCAAGAACAACAGCATTGGTGGCATAAGCATATTGAATTAGGCGGTTACGTCAAATATCTCAACACCTTGAATTTTCACGATAGTCGGGATTTATTGACCGATAATCTTTGGCATAATCGTATGAATTTTCATTTTTATGTCAATGAGCAAATAACCCTTAATACCGGTTTGCGCAATCGTGTGTTTTATGGTGATTTAATCAAAAATCCTTTTTACCGGCAAAGTTTGGTCAAAGACGAAGGGATGCTCAATCTTTCCAAAATAATCATTGACCAACCCAATGTATTTATGATTAGTAATTTAGATCGACTTAATGTGGATTATACCTATCAAAATTTTGAATTGACTTTGGGACGACAACGGATTAATTGGGGCAAAAATTTGGTTTGGAATCCCAATGATATTTTCAATACCGCCAATTTTCTCGATATGGATTACGAAGAAAAACCCGGTACCGATGCGTTACGACTACGTTACAATGTAGGCGAAATGTCGCAAATAGATGTGGCTTATACTAGTGACAAAACATTTGATACCGAAAAAAGCATTCTGGCTTTGGCTT
>WGDF01000118.1 GCA_015493405.1 Flavobacteriaceae bacterium | reverse complement strand
TAACTGTATAACCAAATAACCATATCAACAAATCATCATATAACCATTCTAACCATATAACCGTATAACCAAATAACCATATCAACAAATCATCATATAACCAATTAAACATTATATATATATGAAAACCATAAAACCATTAACGCTTATCATCCTGCTGCTCTTGTTCGGCACAGGCTATGGACAAAAGACGCAACATACAGTCAACTATCAGAGCATTTACAATTTACATCCTGTGAATTTATCCGAAGGACAATGGCGGATCAATTTCCAATCCGGTTTTACGCATTTTTATAAAGTCTTTAATCCGAAATTGGGTAAAATCGACAAAATCAATCCGAAAATCGTGTTAAACGATGCCATTTTTACCGCTTATGGCACTTATGGGTTAAATAAGAAATGGAATTTGACTTTTACCCTGCCCTTTATAGACAAACACCATTACACCCCGATGATTTTTCAACAAGGCGTTGGTTTTGGCGATATCCAATTGGGCGCTGTGTATCAATTGCACAACCTTACGGCGCTATCTCATCGTGCTGTTTCATTGGAACTGACCGCCGGCTTACCGACCGGACGCGGCAATGATTTAAAACCCACGCAAATCCCGACAGGTTTGGGCACTTTTGCATTTACCGGCAAAGTGAATGCACTGTTTAAGTGTAAATCCTTCGATATTTGGTCTAATATTTATTACCAATATCGTTTGGCGCAAGCACACAAAACCGTTGGCGACGAAACCGGCTTATATGTTTTATTGCAAAAACCCTACAAAACGGATGTCGGTATTTTCGGATGGGAAACCGGCTTAAATGCCTATTATGCGTTTCCAACTAAAATGATGGGACATCAAATACCGGTTACCGAACAAAAAGTGGCCAATTATATGATTGGCGGCTGGTATGCTTATCTCGATAAATATTATATCCGCTTCGGCATTCCTTATACTTTTTATCAAAATGGCACTTTTTTGACCAAATACCAAGTATTGTTACAATTAGACTATCAATTTTAACCTTAAAAAATCATACTAAAATGAAACATATTATTAAACAATTATTTATCATAACATTGGTTGCAATCCTATTCACTGCTTGCAACAATCAAGAACAAAAACCCAAGACACCGGAATTTCAAGGTTATGTTGAAAACACGCAAGTGAATGTAACCACCCGTATGCCGGGGCGAATCACTAAAATCTATGTGGACGAAGGTGACCTGCTCAAAAAAGGCGATACGGTAGCCACTTTAGATACACGTGAGCTGCTTGCCAACCGACAAGCATTGGTCGCAAAATTGCATAATATTGAAAAAAACAGAAAACGGGTTTATAATTTATATAAAGCCGGTGCTATTCCGTTGCAAAAATTAGACGCAATCAATACCGGTTACGAAATGGTTTCTGCCAAGCTCAACGCTTTGGATACCCGCTTACAAGATATGACGATCAAAGCACCGATGGACGGTGTGGTTACCCTAAAAGTTTTGGAACCCAACCAAATGATGCCTCCGGGAATGCCGGTGGTGATTGAAACAGACCCTTCAGGCACTTGGGCACGATTCGGAATTCCCGAAACCTATCTCAATCAAATTAATTTAGGCGATCAATTTACGTTGACCTCCAATGATCCGAATTTGAATTTTAAAGCCAAAGTCATTCAGATTATTCCAATGGCAACTTTCGCCACACACACGCCGACTGCCTTGCGCGATGAACGGGATATTCGGACCTTTGATGTCAAAATGCTATTGACCGAAAATCAAACCAAATGCAAACCCGGCATGTCTGTTTACTTGACCTTAAAACCGGTAGAAAACCAATCCAAAACCACTAAATAAGCTATGAAAGGTTTAAAAATATTGGGGCAAATCATCCTGAAAATCATTATGATTTCATTGGCTTTATTGCTGTTTTTCAGCATGATGGCAGGGATGTATTACAACAGTGCCCCCAAACATATCAAGGTAGCGGTCTTGGATGAAGATCAATCGCCCTTAAGTCGGTCGATTATCTTTAACATCAAGCAATCGCCCTATCTCGATGTAACGCAACAAGCTTACGACTATCTCAATTTGCAAAAAATGGTCGATCAAGGCGAAGTTGAAATGGGTGTTGTCATTCCGGATAACGCTTATCAAAATGTATTGAATAAACGCCCTGTCAATTTGTTAACTGTGATTGACGGAACCGCCAATCCGGCTGTTTCAAAGCTGTCGTTGATGATGATTAACAAAATTATCCTCACCTTGGATATGCAAATGATGATGAAATTACGCGTCGAAGATTTAGGTGGCATACCCAATGTGCGCCATCCTAAAACCCCACCGCTTAAAGTC
>WGDF01000117.1 GCA_015493405.1 Flavobacteriaceae bacterium | reverse complement strand
ATCTTATAACCCTAAGCAAAATCAGTGGCAGACATATCTGGGAAGGCATCCCAAAGGGACTTTTGATTTTAGTATTTCCCCTGATAAAATAACCTATCTTATAAAAAAGTAGTATGATAAAATTAGGACTTACTGGTGGTATTGGTAGTGGTAAAACGACGGTGGCAAAGCAGTTTGAAGCTCTGGGTATTCCGGTTTATTATGCCGATGACAGAGCCAAAGAGATAATGCTTAAAAATCCGACCGTCAAAGAGGCTATTATACGGCTTTTAGGGGCGCAAGCTTATAAAGATAATCAGCTGAATGTCAGTTATATTAGTGGCATGGTTTTTGATAATCCCCATTTGTTGAAAGCGCTTGAAGCTATTGTGCATCCTGCTGTCCGAAAAGATTTTGTAGATTGGGCAAGTCGGCAAAAAGGAGATTATGTCATTGTTGAAAATGCAATATTACACAAAACAGGTATGGATCATTTAGTCGATTATGTCATAACGGTAACAGCTTCTGAGCATGATCGTCTTAAAAGATTGCAAAAAAGAGATGGTAAATCGGAAGCGGTTTTGAAAAAAATCATAGCAAATCAAGAAAACGAAGCTGAATTGTTAAAAAAATCTGATTTTATCATTTATAATTCGGCAAAAAAACGGGATTTAAATAAAGAAATCTCAAAAATAAACGATGAAGTTAAAAATATGTTAAAAAAAAGTTAATTTAAATAAAAGTCTGATGCTTAATTATTTATTTTAACATAATTTTGTTTAATGAAAAGGAAAAGTATTATACTTTTGGTGATTTTTATGACTATTTCAGTTATAGGAATCAGAATGATGCAGGTGCAGTTACGAGAAAACGATATAAAATTGCGTAATCAGCGGTTTTATTATTTGATGAAACAGATTTTGTATGCTGTTACCTCAAAAGCTCAAAATTACGAGTTTGATAAGTATTACCAAAAGTTTAAAGATGCCAAAGGTCAGGGGGGTGAAAATAATGTTTATGAATTTGTTTATAAGAAAGAAAACAAAAACAACAATGAAGTTTTTGCTTATAAACATTTGGTTTTAGAAAAGGGTATCAACTTAAAATTTCCTATTTCAGAAAGTCAATTTGATTCGGTTTTTGGTAAATTAACTGTCGCCAAAACCAAATCAAGATTTTTAAGAAATGGTAAAATTCAGCAGAAGAAAGAATTTAGTAATGCTGAAATTGAAAATATTGACAACCGGTATTTGGAATCTACTTTCAAAGACATCTCAGTGATTGAGCCTATTTACAAACGGGTTTCAACTGATAGTTTAAGAAATTGGATTAAAGACGAATTGTTTAAACGCGGTATTGATTATCATTATGAGTTTGGAATATTGGATAATGGTTTTTTGACCAATGTGCATTCGAAACATTTTAAACCTGAGGATAAACAATATAAATATTATAAATTTAGAATTTTTCCCGATAAATCGGGTTTGACAAAATATGAATTAGTTCTTGCATTTAATAAAAATGAATTGTTTAAGCATGAGAGTATGCGCATTCAATTTTTGTCTGATTTACTTATGATGATCATACTCATTATATATATATTGACGATTTATTTTATCATCAGGCAGAAAAAGATTTCGCAAATGAAGACGGATTTTATCAATAATATGACGCATGAGTTTAAAACACCGATTGCGACGATTAATTTGATTGTAGATGCGATGAAAACACCCCGTGTTATTAAAGATACGAAGCAATTAAAGACTTATCTCGATATGCTTAAACAAGAAAATAAACGGATGTTAAACCAAGTCGAAAGTGTGTTAAGTTTGTCGGTATTGGATCGGATTGATCTCAAAGCTGATAAACAACCTGTTGACCTTCATGAAGTTTTAGATGTTGCCATTCAACATGTCAGTCTATTGATTCAAGATAAAAACGGGAAGTTAGACACGGATTTTAAAGCAAATCAGTCTATTGTTTTAGGAGATGAAACACTGATGACCAACGTTTTTGTGAATATACTGGACAATGCCGTTAAGTATTCAAAAGAACGCCCCGAAATATCTGTTAAGACCTATAACGATGAACAAGGACATATTATAATCAAAATTAGTGATAAGGGTATAGGCATGAGCAAATCGGTTCAAAAAAGGATTTTTGACAAATTTTATCGCGAGACATCCGGTAACATACATAATATTAAAGGCCATGGTTTGGGATTGACTTACGTTCAAAAGGTCGTGCAATCCTTCAATGGCAAGATATGGGTCAACAGCATTAAAGGAGAAGGGAGCACATTCACGGTTCAATTTCCGGTTGCTAAAAACCAATAAAATAAGAATATAAACACAAACAAAAATAGATATGACACAAACAAAAAAGAAAATTCTACTAGTAGAAGATGATATCAATTTCGGTATCATTCTCAGAGACTATTTGAGATTGAATGATTTTGATGTGACTTTGGCCCGAAACGGAATGGAAGGCTTCGAAAAATTTAAAAAAGATTATTATGATTTAATTATCTTAGACGTGATGATGCCTTACAAAGACGGTTTTACTTTGGCTAAAGAAATTAGAGCCCGCAATCAGCAAGTGCCTTTAATCTTTTTGACGGCAAAAACGCTTAAAGAAGATATGGTTAGAGGTTACCAATTAGGTGCTGATGATTACATCAATAAACCTTTTGATTCAGAGGTTTTGCTTTACAAGCTTAAAGCTTTGCTAAGCCGAAGAGTTCAGCCGGTCGAGGAAGAAAAACCGGAAGCTGTTCATTTTAACATTGGTGATTTTAAGTTTGACTCCAAACTGCGTCAATTGTTTTATAAAGATGAAAATCCTGTAAAATTATCTCCCAAAGAAAGTAAATTGCTTAAAATGTTGGCTTTACATAAAAATGATTTAATGCCTCGTGAAAAAGCATTGACTAAAATTTGGCAAGATGACAACTATTTTACTTCCAGAAGTATGGATGTTTATATAGCCAAATTGCGAAAACTTTTGCAACGCGATTCACAAGTGAAAATTGTAAATATTCACGGTGCAGGCTTCCGTTTAGTTGATAAGTCGGAAGTTAAAGAAAAAGTATAATTAATTTTTTCATAATTATATTTAGGTTAACAATGCAATAAAGGCAGCTGCTCAAATCGGGTAGCTGCTTTTTTAGTTTAATATTTCGGACTAAAGCCGGTTCAAAAATTGTGCGGTGTTTACCCCGTCTGCATAATCCCATAATTGTGGGGATTGTGTCTGTCCAAAAGGTATGGCGTTCTTAATCCAAGGCGCATGACTAACGACCGCTTGTATTTGGTCTTTGTCGT
>WGDF01000116.1 GCA_015493405.1 Flavobacteriaceae bacterium | reverse complement strand
TATTAAAATTTTTATCCGGTAAAACTTGCTACGAATTTACAATATTATTTTGAATTTATTATGCGCGCATAATAAATTTTTTCTAATTAATAGAAAAAAAATAATTTTAGGCTTTAATTATAAAAAAAATCCAAAATAAAGGCAAAATAAGGCACAAAAAATCAGATCTGGCAAAAAGAAAGCAATTAATATGAAAAAAAAGAACATTTTACATTTTTTTATAATGTATTGCACTTAAATTTGCAATATTAAAACCAAAGCATAAAGCTAAAAGTTATTAAAATGAAAGAAAAAAGATTAAGAAGAGAAGCGCTTAAATACCATATGGAACCGCGCCCGGGAAAAGTTGAAGTTGTCCCGACTAAAAAACACAGTACACAACGGGATTTATCCTTGGCCTATTCGCCCGGCGTTGCCATTCCTTGTATGGAAATATACGAGCATCCCGATGATGTCTATAATTACACCAACAAAGGCAACTTGGTTGCTGTAATCTCAAACGGAACCGCGGTACTGGGATTGGGAAACATAGGTGCAGAAGCCGGAAAGCCCGTTATGGAAGGGAAAGGCTTGCTATTTAAAATATTCGCCGATATTGATGTTTTTGATATTGAGGTCGATACCGAAAATATAGATGAATTTATTGAAACCGTCAAACACATCGCGCCAACTTTCGGAGGTATTAATTTGGAAGATATCAAAGCCCCCGAAGCTTTCGAAATTGAGGAACGTTTAAAAGAGGCTTTAGATATTCCCGTGATGCATGACGACCAACACGGCACAGCCATTATATCCTCAGCCGCTTTACTCAATGCCGTAGAACTCGCCGGTAAAAAAATATCTGAAGTTAAAATTGTAATCAATGGCGCCGGAGCTGCTGCTGTTTCTTGCACCAAGTTATATAAAGCTTTAGGTGCAAAATCTGAAAATATAGTGATGCTTGACAGTAAAGGTGTTATTCGTAAAGATCGGGAAAACTTAAGCCCTCAAAAAGCACTTTTTGCCACAGACCGTGATATACATAGCCTTGAAGAAGCTATGAAAAATGCCGATGTTTTCGTAGGTTTGTCCGTTGGCAACATCTTAAATGAAAAACATTTGAAATCAATGGCTAAAAATCCTATTGTTTTTGCTTTGGCCAATCCCACACCCGAAGTCGATTATAAAACAGCCACGACAGCTCGAAAAGATATTATTATGGCAACAGGGCGTTCCGATTACCCCAATCAAGTCAATAATGTTCTCGGATTCCCCTTTATATTTAGAGGCGCTCTCGACGTTAGAGCCACTGCAATCAACGAAGAAATGAAATTGGCTGCCGTTTATGCTTTAGCTGAATTAGCCAAAGAAACCGTTCCCGAACAAGTCAATGCCGCTTATCAAGAAAAACATTTGGCTTTTGGGAAAGATTACATCATTCCTAAGCCTGTCGACCCGCGTTTGATTTATAAAATTCCTCCTGCAATAGCCAAGGCTGCTATGGAAAGTGGCGTCGCACGACGACCTATTGAAGACTTTAAAAAATATGAAGAAGAACTAATTGAGCGTTTGGGTATTGAAACCAAACAAATCAGAATGATTACCAATCAAGCTAAAAAAGATCCAAAAACGGTTGTATATCCCGAAGCTGACTTACCTGAAGTCCTCAAAGCTGCTTATGTGGCCTATGAAGAAGGTATCGCCAAACCAATTTTGTTAGGTAATAAGGACACCATTGAAGAAATCAAAAAAGAATTGGAGTATGCTGAAGATCTGCCTATAATTGATGTCATTTCTTCGGACGCTGATCAAATGGTTGAAGAGTTTGCAGAAATATTTTGGCAAAAAAACAAACGTAAGGGAATTACAATGTTGGAAGCCCGTAAACAAATGCGTAACCGCAATTATTTCGGTGCCATGATGGTCGAAACGGGAAAGGCCGATGCTATTATTTCAGGCTATTCGCGTAGCTTTAGAACCATTTTTAAACCCATGATTCAAGTTATAGGCAAAAGACCAGGTCTTGATAAAGTTTTTGCCACAACACTTCTTATCACAAATAAAGGACCTTTGTTTTTTACGGATTCTTCCATCGTGGTTAATCCGGATGTTAATGATGTCGTCAAAATGACTTCCATGATGAGCGAAGTCGTTAAAATGTTCCGTATCAAACCCAATATTGCCTTATTGTCTTTCTCAAGTTTCGGCTCATCTAAAGATCCGGAAGCTCAAAAAATGAAAGAAGCCACGCAAATATTGAAAGAAAAGTACCCAGAATTAAGTATAGATGGTGAAATGCAAGCAGATTATGCTCTAAATAAAGAATTATTAAAGGAATCTTTCCCATTCTCCAACTTAGTCAATAAAAAAATCAACACTCTAATTTTCCCTAATTTGGATGCTGCTAATATTTCATATAGAATGGTCAAAGAATTGACTGGCGCACAAATGGTCGGCCCCATTATGATGGGCATGAACAAGCCGGTTCATATTTTGCAATTGGGCTCAACATCTGATGAAATTGTCAATATGACAGTAGTTGCTGTTATCGATGCCCAAATGTATGAAAAAAGACAAAGACAAGAAAAAAGACTAAATGGTAAAAAATAAATTTTAATATCTAATAATTTAAAAACCATCTCAAAAAACCGAGATGGTTTTTTATTTTTTTCAAAGTTCTATCCCGGTTAAATAATTAAAATAGTCGTTTACCTGTTAATTTCAGTCATTTATATATTTTATGGATCTATAAGAGTACTTTACTTCTAGTTTTGTCTTATAATTAAAAAATAATCATAAGATGAAACACATTTATTTACTTACTTACTTTATGCTCCTAAATGTTGCATTTATCAATTGAATCTGCCAATTTAAAATTTTTATGGAATTAAGTCCTCATTTTTTAAGAAATAACTATATTTACAATCAAAAAAATGCACGACTACGGATTTTGGTCAGTTATTCCACCACTTTTAGCGATTATTTTGGCCATTCGCAC
>WGDF01000115.1 GCA_015493405.1 Flavobacteriaceae bacterium | reverse complement strand
CTAAGATTATAAATGATTACAAAGATTATGAAGTTTTGATAGAAGGACATACCGATAATGTTCCGATTCACACCCAGTGTATTAAAGATAATTGGGATTTGAGTGCTTTGAGAGCAACTGCAATTGCCCGTAAATTACAAGATGATTTCGGCGTTGATCCTGCACGTTTAACTGCCGGTGGTCATGGCGAATGGGTGCCCAAAGCTTCTAATGATACGCCTGAAGGCCGTAGTTTGAACCGTCGTACCGAAGTTATCTTAATGCCAAAATTAGATCAGTTTAATAAATTAATGGAACAAGGGGGAAAGGCTTCCGGTAATTAACAACGTGAGTTCGATACATAATACAATTTACAGAAATCAAATAAGAGATTAGATTTGAGATTATCTATGATTTATAAAAGCCGCATTTTTTGCGGCTTTTATAATGATTTCAATTGAAAACGCCAAAGCTTGTCTGCCCACGCTTGAGCATAGGCAACTCCAATCCGTTTACTCTTGATAATTTGGTCAGGGGCAATTCTGAAGCCCTCATCACTAACCCAGAGTTTATTTTTCGGATCAATTTTAAGTTTATTTAAGTCTGACTTGATTTGTAAATGTTTGGTCAATTTGCCCGGGCCATCTGTTTTAAGTGCCATGTCCGTAAAGTGTTTGCCATCTTGACTGGTTTGGAGGTTGGAGAGGCCTCTGATAAGGACAGCTGCCGGAAAATCTTGTGGCATAGTGACAAAATTGAGCATATAGTACATCCCATAGATCAAGTAAATATAAATATATCCCGGTGGTCCATACATAATTTCAGTTCGTGGCGTGATGCCTTTGGTGCAATGACAGGCCAAATCGGAAATGCCGTGATAAGCTTCCGTTTCAGTTATGATGGCACGGTATAGTAAACCATCTGTTTGTCGGTATAAAACTTTTCCCAGTAAGGCTTGAGCAACCTGTTTGGTGTCTTTGTTAAAAAAATCTGACGTTAAAATTGTAGGCTTTTGTGCCATTTTAAAAAAAGAATATAGAAAAAATGCCGATCAGCATCAATAGTTTTAACAATTTGGTGCTCAATTCATATTGCTTTTTGTAAATCAGATAAGCTGTAGCTGATAATATAATAGCACTGAGTAACAGTAAAATATGATAGGAATTTGATGTGAACTCATTTTTGTAAAGAAACATAATCCCCCAGGTTATAATTGATATTACCGTCCATACAAACCGGCTTAAGGGAAGATTGATAACGGGTAAAGTTTTATAACCGAATCTACCGTCTAAATCTTGGTCTTCCATATCCTTGACGAGTTCTCTTAATAAGTTGAGCCAAAATGACATATTTAGAAGAAAGAAGATGTAGGGATTATTGATGGACAAATTCTTGGTAAATTTTAAGGGAATAAAAATTGCTAAAACCGTTATGAAGGCAATCATAAAATTACCGATTAAGGGTGTTTTTTTGAGGTAATAATTATATAAACTCAGTAAAACAGGGATACTTATAATAGCATATAAGAGACTGGGGGCAAAGGTAAGATAGAAGGCTGTAAATCCAAAAATAAAAGCAACGATCAATGAAATAAGCATCAAAATAAAATATAATGTCTGATTAAAGTCGGTAAAATTCTCTTTGAATCGATCTCTATCATAATCAGCAAGATTATTTTGAATGTTACCGAAAATACCGAAAAAAATCATAGAAAGGGTCAGAAATAACCAGCCATCTGACGGCACCAATTGTTTTTTAAACCATACAAAATAGAGAAGTACTTGGAGTAATAAATACAGACTTACATTTTTCCAACGGATTATTTTAAAAAATTTAATTAGCGGCTGTATCATTTTCAATAAAATTAAATGTCCATTGTCCTTGTACTCTCAGAACTTGCTCAATCACATCTCTCACGCAAGTTTTACCGCCTTTTTTGATAGATATATAATCAACGGTGTCCAAAACTTCTTGAACTGCATCTCGCGGAGCTGCAGACAGACCGACTTTTTTTAAGAGTGGAATATCAGGAATGTCATCGCCCATATACAAAACTTCCGAGGCTGAAAGCTGTTTTTTAATCAAGTATTTTTCATAGACAGGCAATTTGTTATCTACTTGAATATAAATATCTTCAATGCCCAAATATTCCAAGCGCGTAATGACGTTTTGATCTCTGGCACCGGAAATAACGGCGACATTGTAACCTTTTTTTAAAGCGGTTTTGATGGCGAATCCGTCTTTGGTATGCATACTACGCATAAGGTCTCCGGTACTGGTAATGTGCACTCTGCCATCAGTTAAGACCCCGTCAATATCAAAAATAAAGGTTGTAATATGATTGAGTTTTTTTTTGTAAGAATTTTCAAGATTATTTTTCATTTTGGAAATTTTTGAGACGTTATTTTGATTGACATAAAATTTTAATCTATTAAAATATCATATTTAGCAAGCAAGCCTTTGCAAGAAGGATAAGAAAAACGGGCATTTTTGATGCTATTTTTTTCAGGATCAATGCTATAATTGGTCGCCGAGGACAAGTCTGCTTGGGTCAAATCTGTATGAAAAAAAAGGGCATTGTCCAAATCACAATTTTCAAAAATAGCTTCTCTCAAGTCCGTATAACTCAAATTGGCTTCCACCATGCTACAAGCTATAAAATGCGTTCGAGGGATTTTTAACGACCCAAAAGAAGTCAAGTTGAGTTGACAATGGTCAAATTTTAATTCTAATAAGAAAGGATTGCTTTTTTCAAAGGAGGCGCCGATTAATTTGGTTTTTTCAAATTTGATATTTTGTAAACTGGTCTGATCAAAAACAACCATACTCATATCACAATCAATAAAAATGCAATTGGTAAAACGAAAATTTGATAAATCGAGTTGGTTGAGTTTGCAATTGATAAACTCACAATGGTCATATTCTGCACGTCGGAGTTTTTGTTTGGTAAAATCAATTTTCTCAAATATTTGATCGGTGATTAGGTCAGTCATGTTTGGTTTCTTTTTGGATACTTTCGGTTAGCAATTTATAAATTTTATTTTGATTGTCATCCGTTAAAAAAGCCAAATGTGATTGAATGGTTTTTTCATCACGACGGATAGCCGGCCCTGTTTGGGCTTGGGCGGGTGACAAGTCTTGAACTTTTTGGGCAACTTCCATAATAAGTGGTTTGATCAAGTCAAAGGATAATTGGTTTTCTTCTAAAATCTCGGCGGCTTGTTCATACATATGATTTACAAAATTGGCCGCAAATACACCGGAAATATGTAAGGCTTTCCGTTGGTCTGATTGAACGACTTGAACTATGTTTGAGAGCATATTTCCTAACCGGTTTAACAGATTTAAGTCTTGGGTATTTGTGGCTTCAATGAGAATGGGAATATGAGAAAAATCAATATATTCCCGATCTTTTGAAAAGGTTTGAAAGGGATAAAAGACCCCTTTGCTTTGCGTTTGTAAAGCCGAAAGCGGCACACTGCCGGAGGTGTGTACTGTTAAAGTGTCAAACTTGATAAGTTTTTTCGAAAAATCTTCAATGATATCGTCTTTGAGTGCCAGAATGAACAAATCAGCCGGTTTTAAAAGGGATAAATCATCAATAATTTCGGTTTCATTTTCAAACGCTATGATAGATTCCCGTTTTCGGTTATATATTTGTTGGAGTTGAACTTGAGGCAATTTCAATAAAGATTTAGCCATGTGAGAGCCAACATGCCCCCCGCCAAATAGGGTGATATGTATTTTTTGATCAGCCATGAACTAAGGGTTTTTGTCCTAAATTTCGGATCAGTTCGCCTTCATAAATTAATAGGTTTTGCCATATTTCATCGATGCGTTTTTTACCGCCAAACTTTCGGGCATATTCTAAAAAAGTGCGGTAATGACGGGCTTCACTTTCAAATAAATCTTTATAAAAACCGGCTAATTCGACATTTTGCTTGGTTAAGACGGGAATTAAAGTATCAAAGCGTTCGCAACTTCGG
>WGDF01000114.1 GCA_015493405.1 Flavobacteriaceae bacterium | reverse complement strand
TTATAATGTACGTATGAAAGAAATGTTGGAATCTCTAAACATTATCGAACAATTGATAGACCATATTCCCGATGATGGTATCCAAGCCAAAACCAAAGCTTTAATCAAATTGCCCAAAGGTGAATTCTTACAACGTGTCGAAACGGCTCGTGGCGATTTAGGAGTTTATATAATAAGTGATGGCAAAAAAAATCCGTATCGCGTTAAATTCCGCTCTCCGGGTTTTTCAAATTTAAATGCTTTAATAGAAATAGGTAAGGGGCATTTGATTGCCGATGTGGTGGCTATAATGTCAACCCTGGATTTTGTAGTGCCTGATATAGATAGATAAAAGTGCCTAGTTGAAAGTGAAAAGTATCGCTGTCATTTCGACAAAGTAAGAAAGCACGACAAGCGACGAGAAATCTAAAAAACTGAAATAAATAATGAGATTTCTCGCCCGACAAAAGTGGAAATTGAAATAATAAAAACAAACACAAGACCTAGCAGGTTTTAAAAACCTACCAGGTCGAGAGATAAAAAGCCTGTCAGGACTGACAGAATAATAATAAAATGTTCAAAATGATATATGTGTCATTTTGAACGAAAGACGTAGGAGAGGAGAAATCTCTGTCGGAATGACAATAGAGTACATTAATAATGTTATCAAATAAAATAAAAAAACATTGAAATGATATTAACAAATACTACAAATTATTTTGCCCAGTTTGTTTCATATATGTCTGAACATATGGGATTAGGAGGTCAAATTTTAGCTTATGTGGTTATAGCGGCCTTGTACTTGGCATTTTTTGCAGTAGCCGGTTTGCTCTTGGTCTATATAGAGCGGCGCGTTGCAGCATTTTTTCAATTGAGATTGGGCCCAAATCGAGTTGGCCCTTGGGGCTTATTACAAACCATAGCTGATGCCTTAAAATTAGTTTCTAAAGAAATTTTTGGTACCAATCGCAAAGATAATCTCTTGTATCATACAGCCTATTATTTGGTTATTGTCGCATCTTTAGTAGCACTATCCGTTATTCCTTTTGGCAAAGGTATTCAGGCTTATGATTTGAATATCGGCATCTTTTTTATCTCAGCCATTTCATCTGTAGGCGTGTTGAGTATAATTTTCGGTGGTTGGGGCAGTAATAATAAATATTCTTTAATCGGCGGAATGCGTAGCGGATTGCAAATGATCAGCTATGAACTCTCATCGGGCTTAGCTATATTGACTATTATATTAATGGCCGGCACCTTGCGTATGTCGGGTATTGTAGAAGCACAACAAGGGACTTGGTTTATCATCAAAGGACACATTCCGGCACTTATAGCTTTCATTATTTTTGTGATTGCCGGAACAGCAGAAAGTAACCGTACACCATTTGATTTGCCTGAAGGTGAAGCTGAATTGGGTGCCGGCTATCACTCTGAATATTCGGGTATGGGCTTTGCTTATTTTTTCTTGGCAGAATTCATCAATATGTTTATCATCTCCGCCGTCGCTGTTACCTTGTTTTTCGGTGGTTGGTTGGCTCCCTTTCATTTAACAGACAGCTTGGCTTGGCAACCGCTTTGGGGCGTCATTTGGTTTTTCTTAAAGGTATCTGTTATGATCTTTTTTATGATGTGGTTCCGATGGACTTTTCCACGTTTAAGAATTGATCAATTGCTGACTTTAGAATGGAAATATTTATTGCCTATTGGATTACTAAATATCATATTAATGGCTGTTGTTGTTTATTTTAATTTATTAGTAAGATTTTAATTATGAGTTATATAGGAGATATTATCGGGGGCGTTAAAACTTTATTAACCGGCATGAAAATAACCGGCGGTTATTTCTTTCCATCTGTCATAGGTCGTAAATATACAATTACGCGCCAATATCCGGAAGAGCCTGCTATTGTAATGGATCGCTTCAAAGGAGAAGTGGTTATGTGGCACAACGAAAACAATGAACACCGATGCACCGGCTGTCAAGCTTGTGAAATTGCTTGCCCCAACGGTTCAATAGAAATTATTTGGGACCGCGTACTCAATGAAGAAACCGGAAAAAAAGTCAAAAAGATAGACAAACATATTTATCATTTGAGTATGTGCACTATGTGTAATTTATGCATTCAGGCTTGTCCTACCAATGCTATTATGTGGTCAACAAATTTTCACAATTCGACTTATGATCGTTCACAATTAACCAAAGTATTAAATAAACCCGGCTCTAAATTAATGTCGGGTGTTGAAGAATAGATGATTATGGAAAAAATAATGTTTTATATTTTATCAGCAATTATTATAATTTTTGCCATTTTAAGTGTTACCAGCAATAAATTATATCGGGCTACTATGTACTTGCTTTTTGTGCTGGTTGCAGTATCGGGTTTATATTTTATGATGGAATACGACTTTATGGGTGCCGTACAACTCTCAGTCTATGCCGGTGGTATTATGGTTTTATTCATCTATGCCGTTATGATGACAGATAATATTGGTAAACCTATGCGAAATATCTCTTGGAAAAGGAAAATTTTACCTTTTATTATTGCAATTGGAACAGCCGGTTTGGCCATTTATGCCATTTTTTCTTACCAAGGTATCAGTCAAACTCATGAAGCAACCGTTACAAATGTTGAACAAGTGGGTGAGAAGTTATTATCTTATAAAGCCGGCGGTTACGTCTTACCTTTTGAGGTTATCTCTATCTTACTATTGGCTGTAATGATAGCCGCCATAGTTATAGCTAAAGCAAAAAAACTTGTTAATTCAGAAAAAAATTAGATTATGATTGAAGGAGTTAGTTTAATAGAAATTATGTCATTAACCACCATCCTGTTTTTTATAGGCATTTATGGTTTTTTGACCCGTACCAATTTAATAGCCATGCTGATGTCATTGGAATTAATGGTCAATGCGGAAGCTATAAATTTTGTAGCTATAAATAAATACTTATCGCCAAATATTTTGCAAGGACAAATTTTCTCATTGTTTATTATAGCTCTGGCTGCCGCAGAAACGGCGTTAGCTCTGGCTATTATCTTGCATCTATATAGACTGACGGTAACCGTTGATGTCAAAGAAGTTGAAGAATTAAAATATTAAAAAAATATTATGATGAACGCATTTAGTTATATCTATCTCATACCTTTAATTCCCCTACTGACCTTTTTGTTTTTGGGTTTCACGGCCAAAAAGATTAAAGAGCCGCTATCGGGTTATATCGGTACCGCGAGTTTAACCGCAGTTTTCGGCTTATCGCTCTATACTGCTTATAAATACTTCTTTGAAATAGGCCTGGTTAACGGTAAATATCAGCCGGTAACCGTAATGATCAAACAAGGTTGGATTCATTTCACAGACAAACTGGCCATTGATCTCGGTGTCTTGATTGATCCCATTTCGGTGATGATGCTGGTTGTTGTTTCAACCATTTCATTAATGGTTCATATTTACTCTTTGGGTTATATGCATGCCGATACAGGATTTAGTCGTTTCTATGCTTACCTATCACTGTTCTCATTCTCAATGTTGGGATTGGTATTGTCCTCTAACCTCTTTATGATTTACATTTTTTGGGAATTGGTTGGTGTTTCATCATTCCTACTCATTGGGTTTTACTTTGAGAAGCCATCAGCCGTTTCTGCCAGTAAAAAAGCCTTTATAGTAACCCGCTTTGCCGATATGTTTTTCTTAATCGGAATCTTAATGATTGGTTATTTTGCTCAAAGTTTTGATTTTGAAACTTTAAATAGTCCCGCTACCTATAATACCATTCAAGGCTGGATTGCACACCACCAAATTGCCAGTTTTATGGGCTTGTCAGTGTTTACTTGGGCTTTAATTTTGGTTTATATCGGTGGTATGGGTAAATCGGCTATGTTCCCTTTACATATTTGGTTACCCGATGCTATGGAAGGCCCTACACCGGTCTCTGCTTTGATTCATGCCGCCACTATGGTTGTTGCAGGTGTCTTTTTAGTTGCACGTTTGTACCCCTTATATTTTCACGTTCAAGATGGCTATGCTCTAAGAGTCGTTGCGGTGGTCGGTGCATTTTCGGCGCTATTCGCCGCTATTATTGCCTTGACACAAGAAGACATCAAGCGGGTGTTAGCCTTTTCGACCATGTCGCAAATCGGTTATATGATGATGGCACTTGGCGTTTCGGGTTTTAGCGGACACGAAGGTTTGGGTTATATGGCAGGGATGTTTCACTTGTTTACCCATGCCATGTTTAAAGCCTTGCTCTTTTTAACTGCCGGTGCTATTATCCATGCGGTTCATAGTAATTTTATGAAAGATATGGGCGGTTTAAATAAATATCTTCCGGTATCCAGTGCTGTATTCTTAATTGCAGCTTTGGCTATTTCAGGCATTCCGCCATTTGCCGGATTTTTTAGTAAAGATGAAATTTTAACCGCAGCTTTTGAATATAATAAATTTATTTGGCTGATTGGCTTCTTAGTAGCAGGCTTAACTGCTTTTTACATGTTCCGCTTATATTTCAGAATATTCTTTAACAAACAAACCCACTATGAACATCCACCCCATGAAGCACCATATTCTATGCTTACCGCAATGGTTTTCTTGGGTTTGATGACTATCATTTCAGGCTTTATACCTTTTAGTGAATTGGTTTCAGCTGACCGTATGCCTTTTCATAGTGCCATAGAATGGGGAGATCCTTTAGTTATTGCTTCTATATTAATGGGACTTACCGGTATAGGTGTAGCTTATTTGATGTATTATAAAGAAACCAATTATCCTAAAAAAGTGGCTTCAGCTATGGGTGTTTGGTATCAATGGGCCAAACATAAATTCTATATGGATGAACTATATATATTTATCACTCATAAAATAGTATTTGATAGAATTTCTAAACCCATTGCTTGGTTTGACCGTAACGTCATTGATGGATTTATGAATTTATTAGGCGTTACAGTCGAAAAAACTGCCGAACGACTTAAAGTCATTCAAACCGGTCGTATGCAAGACTATGCGATGTATTTTGTATCAGGTGTCATCGCCATTGTTATGTTGATTGTATATTTCAGATAAAAAGTAAGAGCAAAAAATTAAAAGATAAAAAAATTAAAATGGATATATTAAGTTTATTTGTAGTCGTTCCGATACTGATTGTGCTTGTTCTGGTATTTTTTACCAAAAATCTAAAACAAGCGCGTATCGTTACATTAATAGGGATGTTTGTGCAACTGGGTATGTCAATCAATCTGATCATACAATATATGCATGCGCGAGAAAGCGGAAATCATGCCATTATGTTATTCCAAAAAAACATTCCCTGGTTTGCCGAATTTAATGCCCACTATCATATAGGAGTTGATGGCGTTTCCGTCTTGATGATTTTATTAACGACTTTAATTGTCATAACAGGCACCTTTGTATCCTGGAAAATCGCGCCTTTATCAAAAGAATTTTTCATTTCTTTAATCGTTTTGGCAACCGGTGTTTACGGCTTCTTTATTTCATTGGATCTGTTTACGATGTTCGTCTTTTATGAAATTGCCGTTATTCCCATGTATTTACTTATCGGCATTTGGGGGAGTGGCCCCAGAGAATATGCCGCTATGAAATTAACTTTGATGTTAATGGGCGCCTCTGCACTTTTATTGGTAGCTTTATTAGGTATTTATTTTACCAGTGGTACAGGAGGACAAGCACCGACTTTCGATATTTTAGAACTCGCCCACAGACAGATGCCTGTTGATTGGCAAAAAATATTTTACCCCCTAGCCTTTATAGGCTTTGGAACTATTGGTGCGTTATTTCCATTCCATACTTGGTCTCCCGATGGTCATGCCTCTGCCCCTACTGCAGTTTCTATGTTGCACGCCGGCGTCTTAATGAAATTGGGTGGTTATGGTATTTTTCGCTTTGCGATGTATTTGATGCCTCAAGGCGCTTTATTTTGGCAAGATTTCTTTTTAATTTTGGCCGTAACAGGAGTAACTTATGGTGCCTTATCTGCCATCCAACAAACAGACCTCAAATATATCAACGCTTATTCTTCAGTTAGTCACTTGGGATTGGTATTATTTGCGCTCCTGATGATTAATAAAACGGCTTGGGATGGTGCTATGCTTCAATCCTTATCTCATGGTTTCATCACCGCCTTGTTTTTTGCCTTGATCGGAATGATTTACGGCAGAACGCATGTCAGAGACATCAACAAGATGAAGGGAATGATGCGAATTGTGCCTTTTTTGAGTGTGGCTTACGTAATAGCAGCTTTGGCCAATTTAGGCTTACCCGGATTTAGTGGGTTTGTCGCAGAAATGAACATTTTTGTCGGGGGTTTCTTAAATAATGATTTATACAAACAAGTCTTGACGGCTTTGGCTGTAACTTCCATAGTAGTGACAGCTGTTTATATGTTGCGTCTAACCGGTCGAATGATTTTTGGTCCAACCACAAAAATATATACCAATTTACCCAAAGCTTATTGGTATGAAAAAACCGCGATTGCTATTTTGGTTTTATTTATCACTTTAATTGGAACACTGCCATTCTGGTGGCTACATTTTATACAAGATAGCGTCAACAATTTCATTCAACCTTTAATCAAATAATATTGATATCGGCAAAACAGTAAGTTTTGTGCCTTATAAAAAATTACGTATATGAATTTAGATAGTTTAATGTTAATGAGAGATGAATGGGCCTTAACCCTTATTATTTTGATATTGTTATCGGCCGAAATACTCTTATCCGGAAAAAATAAGAAATATCTGATCCAATTGGCATTGGTGTTATTTGGGGTTTACACATTTATAACCTTTTTACCTGCTAAATCGGGAGAATTGTTTGGTGGATCATTTAAAACCTATCCCTTGGTACATTTGTTTAAAGGCATATTAGCCTTTGGCGTTTTTATGATTCTGCTACAATCCGTAACTTGGATCAAAGAAAAATTGTTGCCCTATGATTTCACAGCGGAGTTTTTTATTTTAATTATGGCTTCATTGCTCGGTTTAAATTTTATGATGTCTGCCGGCGATTTTTTGATGTTTTACCTCGGATTGGAATTATCAACGATGCCGATTATAGCCTTAACAGCCTTCGAATTTTGGAACCATCGTTCCGTCGAAGCCGGCGTTAAATATATTATGCTGGCATCCATTTCATCAGCTATTCTACTATTTGGCGTTTCATTGGTTTATGCAACCGCCGGTAGTATCAATTTTGATGTGATAAAAGGAGCCTTACATTTACCGCTACTGGAAATAATCGGTTTAATTATGATTTTTATAGGCGTCGGTTTCAAAATTTCATTGGTACCATTTCATTT
>WGDF01000113.1 GCA_015493405.1 Flavobacteriaceae bacterium | reverse complement strand
TAATAATCAAATTGTTACCAGTGCTTCAAGCCTAATAAGTGCAAGGTTTCTGTAAATTGTATTTTATATCGAATGCCAGTTAAATATAATCTCACATCAATTCTAAGTAGCGTTTAAGCATTGCGGCACGTTCGTATTGTTCTTCTTCAATGGCCACTTGAAGCATCGCTTTAATTTCTTTTTTGGAATAGACCACCGGTGTTTTGCCAAATAAATCATAGGCCAGTTTTTCCAACTCACTTAAATTTTCTTGTGCTTTTTTATTTCCTTTATTTTCCGACGCAGGTTTGGAAATGTCGTCTATTTCTTTGAGCAAATTTTCCAAGTCCATTTCCATTTCCTCCTTAATGGCTTCTTCCTGTTCTTTAATACCGCTTCCGGGTAAGAAAATGCCGGCTTCTTCCAGAATGCTACTTTCACAAAATATAGGCGCTTCATAGCGTACCGCTAAAGCGACAGCATCGGAAGTCCGGGAATCAATGGCTTTTTCAATACCGTCCTTTTCTGTGATGAGCATCGCATAAAAAATCCCTTGGTCAAATTTGTTGATGATGACCTTTTTGAGATTAATATGATAGGCCATCATCAATGATTTCATCAAATCATGCGTCAAAGGTCGCTGGGGAATAATATCTTTTTCTAAGCCAATGGTAATGGAATGCGCTTCCAAACCGCCAATAACAATAGGAAGTTTTTTATTGGAAAGCGGTTCGTTCATAAATAAAACATAAGCACCGGTTTGCGTTTCGCTATATTGTATCCTGTCAACTTTTAATTCTATTAGGCTCATGTTCTTATGGGGATTTGAGGTTACGAAATTACAAAATTATTTATAAAAATTCATTTCGTCTATATATTGAAAAACTTCAGGGGGTAAAACCGGTCGCACATTGCGACCGGTTTTAATGTCTTTTCTGATTTGAGTAGCCGATATTTCGATGATGGGTGCTTTAATCATTTTTACAGCCGCATGATCGGTCAAATAATCAGGGACTTTTTTGTCGGTTAATCTCGGATAAACATAAATTTGGTAATAGGCCAAAATGGCTTCATAATTTTTCCATTTGGGTAATCCGGCCAAATTATCTGCGCCCATCAAAAGCACAAATTGCTTATCGGGGTATTTTTCTTGCAAAATTGTCAGGGTATCAATGGTATAATTGGGTTGCGGTAAGTCAAATTCAATATTGGAAGCTTTTATTTTGGGATAATTTTCAGTCGCCAGACGTGCCATGGTCAAACGTTGGAAATCGTTTAATAAACCGGCCTTTTTTTTCAGAGGATTATGCGGGGTGACTATCAACCATATCTCATTAAGATCGGTGTGTTCAGCCAAGTAATTGGCCATAATCAGATGACCGATATGAATGGGATTAAAACTACCAAAAAACAAGCCGATTTTTTTCATATCAACCCCTATTCTATTGTGCCAATTCTTTTTTCAATACTTTTACCGCTTCACTGATGTAAGGGTCTTTTTTAATGGCTTTAATCCATTTGTCCCGTTTTGATTTAAAGATGGTGTCTTGTTTTTTAGCAGCTAAATCCGCGGGCAATGATTGAATGTTAAATTTGGACTGAAATTTAGTAAGACTATCAAATCGTTTTCCAATTTTTTCATCCTTTTTTAAATCGGCTATATATCGATCCAATTTCAGATAAATGGTATGATCCTTTTTGTTGTCGGCAATCCAACGGGCTTTTTCTTTAAGATGTAAGAACAAAGCAGTTGTGTCGATACGTTGTTGCTCTTTGGGGACAATATTTTCTTTATCTGCTATTTTGTATGTTTTGTAATGGGCTTTACGGATTTTGTCCCAAGCCAAAGCTGTGGGTTCATCTTTTTCGCGAATATCCAAATACATATAGTTATCGGGTAGTTTAATATCCGGAACAACGCCTTTGCGTTGTGTTGAACCGCCATTGATACGATAGAATTTTTTGGTGGTCCATTTCAAAGCGCCCAAATCGCCGAATTTATCGCCTTCGACGCGGGTCAATTCAATCAGATTTTGAACGGTTCCTTTACCGTAAGAGTTGCCTCCTATAATGATGGCCCGATTGTAATCTTGCAAGGCAGCAGCTAATATTTCGGATGCAGAAGCAGATAATTCGTTGATTAAAACAACGACATTACCCCCGTATATTTGGGCTTTATCTTGATCTTTTAAAACTTCAATATCATTTTTTTTGTCACGAACTTGAACAACAGGCCCTTTATCGATAAAATAACCTGCAATATCAATAACGGTAGAGAGTGATCCACCGCCGTTATTGCGTAAATCAAGCACAATGCCTTTAACCTTTTGGACTTTTAATTTTTCCAATTCTTTTTTAATGTCCGTAGCGGCAGAGCGTTGATTACGATCATTAAAATTAATATAAAATTTAGGTAAGTAAATATAGCCGAAAGTATCCTTTTTATCCTTGATAAGGAGTGATTTGGCAAAAGTTTCTTCCAATTCGACTTTGTCCCGCGTAATGGGAATGGTTTCAATACTACCATCAACCCGTTTAACGATTAATTTAACCACCGTGCCTTTTGGGCCTTTGATCAATTTAACGACTTTGGATAATCGCATGCCTAATATGTCGACAGGTTCGTCGTCGCCTTGTCCTACTTTTTGAATGATATCGCCTACTTTGAGTTCTCCTTCTTTCCAAGCAGGACCGCCGGCAATGACTTCAATTATTTTGACATAATCACCTTCTTTTTGCAAACGTGCGCCAATACCTTCAAAAGAACCTGACATACTGGTGTCAAAACGTTCTTTCCCTTGTGGACTAAAATAATTGGTATGGGGATCATTTTGTAAGGTTATGACATTCATATACATTGAAAAATAATCCATATTTTCCATATCATCTAAAGCATCAATATAGGTTTTGATGGTTTTTTTGGTGGCTTTAAGTGCTTCTTGTGCCAGTTCTTTACGTGTTTTTGGTTTAAAAGTGCTGTCCTTTTTTTGTTTTTTTTCTTGCTCTTTTATTTTATCATAAAGTCTTGATAGTGTATTGAATTTTAAGTATTTACGCCAGCGTTCTATTAATTCTGCTTTGTTTTGAGCAGGTTTAATCTTTTTATAATCAATATTTAATGTTTCATCTTTATCAAAGTCGAAACCTTTATCAAGGATGCCATCGATATAAGTGATACTTTCTTTTTGTCTTTTTTGAATGATTTTATAGGCTTTTTTGTAAAAATCAATGCGACCATCACGTATTTCATTGTCTATCGAATCTTTATAGATAGATAAGGTATCCCAGTCGGATTGTAATAAATATCTTTTGGAAGGGTCTAAATCGTCTAAGAATTCTTTAAAAACTTTTTCAGAAAAATCATTATTGACTGTGGCCGGATGGTAATGTGCATACTGAATCACACGATAAACACCTGTTTGAATGGCATCTGCTTTATCATTGGCTATGCTTTGTTGTCTGAATGCTAAAAATACGCCGGCTAATAAAACAACGGCGAGTATAAGTTTGTAATTCCTTTTCATAAAAGTTAAAATTTTATCCATTGTAAAGTTGGTTATTGAAAAAACTATGCCACAAAACAAGGTGCAAAGTTAATGTTTTATTAAATAAAAAATGATTATTTCAAGCCGGTATTTATAAGAAATAATATACAAAGCCGAATTTCATTGTCCTGAGATTTACTTTTTCGCCATTGAGTTCGACCTGGTCTTTCAAAATGTTGTTCAGACCGTAATAAAAGTTAAAATTCCAAGTGCCATAGCCTGCAGAGATATTTAGGCCAAATTGCCAATTTTTTACAATCTTAATATGTTTATAGGTCAAATCGACCTTGTCGGTTACAAAATTAGAGGCAGTCTTGTAAACATAAGACCCTGTGATTCCGGTATATAAACGCCAGAATTTGTATTTTTGAGTTGTGCTACCACGCCATCTGATTTCAAAAGGGAAATCTATTTTGTTAAAAGAAAAAGAGTTGCTTCGGTAACTGCCATCGGGTAAAAGGTGATATTGCACCTCACCGGTTTGTTCATCAATAGTAATTCGCAGATTTTGATAAAAATTATCCCAAGACAAACCGGCACCCAAACCAATACCGAAATTACGGCGTTCGTTAAGGGGAATATCTCTGATGAATCCCAATTTAACCGTATTTGAAAAACCGTTTTGAGCCATATCCAAAGGTAAATTTTTAAGTACGATATAGGAAATTCCGAAATAAATTTGATCTTCTAAATAATGAGGATCCGGTTTATACAATGAATCCGGGGCTTGTGGTGATTGTGCCACAGCTGCTAAGCCGGAGATTAGTAAGAGTAAAAACAAGAAGTTTTTCATCATAGGATATATTTGCCTGTAAAATTACAATATTTCTGAACAAAAATACTTATTTTCGTTCAGTATTAAATAATCGAGCTTTAAGATGATGTCATCTTTATCTTAGAATATTTTGATGGATAATAGACCTATAAGTTTGATGTAAAAAAAGTAATCAATGAAATATCAAAGAATTTTATTAAAACTCAGCGGTGAATCCTTAATGGGAGAACAATCCTATGGCATTGACCCGAAAAAAGTTGCTGCATTTGTGCAAGAAATTAAAGAAGTTTATAATCAAGGTGTGGCAATAGGTTTGGTTATAGGCGGTGGAAATATATTTCGCGGTTTGTCTAAAGCCGGCAGGCAAATGAATCGGACACAGGGTGATTTTATGGGAATGTTAGCAACTGTGATTAATGGTATGGCATTGCAAAGTGTATTGTTGCAAAATGATTTATCGGCTCTCTTACTAAGCGGTCTTAAAATTGATAAAGTGGCTGATGAAGTAACCCCTCTTAGAGCTCAGCAAGCCTTATCTGCCGGTCAAATTGTTATTTTTAGCGGTGGTACAGGCAACCCGTTTTTTACCACTGATACAGGTGCGGTCTTACGGGCGCTTGAAATAGATGCTGATGTTATTTTAAAAGGAACCAGAATTGATGGTATTTATGATAAGGATCCTGAAAAATATCCGGATGCCAATAAATTTGAGCAGATATCTTATGAAGAAGCTTTACAAAAGGAACTCAAAATTATGGATACAACTGCTTTCGCCTTAGCCAAAGATAATCAATTGCCTATTGTTGTTTTTGATATGGATACCAAAGGCAATTTGGCCAAAGTTGTGAATGGAGAGAAAGTAGGCACTTTGGTTCATTAATTTTCCATTAGATTGAAAATGATGATCTTTTTCTTCCCTAATTTTTGAGACCTACTAATTTTTCAAAACCTAATAGTTCTGAGTAATATCAAAAAATCAAGGCATCTTTGATGGCGCAAAGTCCATAAAATCATTTTTGGCTATTAACGCGTAAAATAGTAAGTTTGTTCAACTAAAATTAGAACAATTATGAATCGTATCAAATTAAAATTAACCATTTTAAATTTTTTAGAATTTTTCGTTTTCGGCGCTTGGCTGTTATCTTTTGGCAAATATATGTTTGCCACTTTACATTTTAGTGGCACGCAAATCGGAGCAGTATTTATGACTTTAGGTCTGGCATCGCTTATTATGCCCGGCATTATGGGGATAATTGCAGACAAATGGATGGGACCCAATAAGTTATTTGCCGTTTTGCATATTTTAGGTGGTGTTTTGCTTTATTTATTAGCACAACAAAGCCATTTTAATGGTGTATATTTATATACTTTATTATATTTAATGTTATATATGCCGACCATTGCTTTGGACAATACTATTTCTTATTGTATTTTGGAACGCAATGAAATGGATGTGGTTAAAACTTTTCCG
>WGDF01000112.1 GCA_015493405.1 Flavobacteriaceae bacterium | reverse complement strand
TTGCTTTAATTTTTGCATCTTGTTCTACTAATAATCAGAAGAATGATGTCGCCAAATTAAGACAAAAACACGCCAACTATTTAGCACATTCGCCTTTTAATCATACGCAAAATTTAACTAAGGCAGAAAGAAAAAAATTAGGTATTCCTCCGGATAAATATTTGGAAAGACAATGGGAATTGACTATTAACCCGGAATTGGGACGTCCCACACCCGAAAAACTTATTGCTTTAGAAAAACAAATTAAAGATCAACAACGCTACACACGTAATGTTCCCGGAACCACGGCTATTCCTTGGATAGAACGAGGACCCGGTAATGTAGGTGGCCGTACCAAAGCTGTTATGTTTGACCCTAACGACCCAACACATAAGCGCGTTTTTGCCGGAGGTGTCAGTGGCGGCTTATGGGTTAATGATGATATTACAAACCCTGATTCTGCTTGGCATAACACAAGTATGCCTCATAATTTGGCAGTTAGTTCCATAACCTATGACCCAAATAACACTCAAAACATGTTTGTCGGAACCGGAGAATCTTATACTGGAGGAGCTGTTAACGGGAATGGAATATGGCGTTCTACAAATGGCGGACAAACTTGGGATCATGTTTTTGGTGGACAAGATGGTAACGCACAGTTTATGTCCAATGCAACTCTAACCATAAATTCTCCTGCCAACTTACAAGGAGATTTGATTGCAGTCATGTCTGCTTTTGGAGACACTTCTTTTAACAACTATTCAGGCAATTTGGTTTTAGCTAATGATGGCAGTGCTAATCCAACCTTAGCTTGTAGTACTTTAACTAATGCTGCTGCCATTAATGGCAATATTGCCGTTATCGAAAGAGGTACTTGTTATTTTGTCGATAAAGTTAAAAATGCACAAAATGCCGGTGCAATTGGTGTCTTGATGATTAATAATGTCCCCGGAACTCCTATCATTATGGGAGGAACAGATGCTTCCATTACTATTCCTGCAGTGATGATTTCCAAATCAGATGGACAAGCTATAATAAATGCCCTAAACAATTCCACTTCTATTGGTGTTAACATTTCCAATAACCATACGGATTTTCCATTGGGTTATTTAGTCCCCGGTATTACTCATGTCAATGATATAGTGACTCGCAATAACAATGGTATTACCGAAATTTATGCCAGTGCCGGCGATAGCTATTTTGGTGATGCATCTTCATTTACCGTAATGGGAGAAGGTTATCAAGGGGTTTATAAATCTACTGATAATGGTACCACTTGGCAACAAGTAACTATTCCGGCAACTCCTGACGGAAAAACCTATACACCCTTCGATTTGGAAGTAGCTGCAGACAATAAGATCTGGTTAACCACAACTCTCAGCACCGTCAATGGCACAACAAACGGCGCCTTGATGTCATCTACTGATGGTAACAGTTTTAGTGTGGTTTTACCGACGAACAACACCGGAAGAATGGAATTGGCCGTATCTAAAACAGACCCCGGTAAAATGTATCTGTTGGTTTCACAATATTCCGGCTCTTCCAGTTCAGTTCTCGGATTAAAAACAACGGATGGTTTTGTCTCCTCCATAAATACTTTTAATCCGCCATCAGATAGTGATATTGGCGGTTCCGATTTCACTAATGGTCAAGCTTTTTATGATTTATTTATTGAAACAGATCCTAATAATGATAATACGGTCTATGTTGGCGGAATAGATATTTTTAAATCAACTAACGGCTGTACAAATTGGACGCAAATTTCATCATATTATGGCTTTACATCTTCTAATATCATACATCCCGATCAACATGGTATGGCTTTTGGCGATTCTCAAAAACTATTATTTGGAAATGATGGTGGTGTTGCTTATTCGGGAGATGGCGGATCAACTATAAATCATCGTAATAAAAATTATAATGTCACCCAGTTTTATCATATGGCTGTTGGCCCAACGACAGCCTTTAATGGTGATTATTTTATGGCCGGCGCTCAAGATAATGGTACACAATTGTTTGAAAATGCACCTGCAGGAATCAGTAATTCAATTGAAGCCCAAGGTGGTGATGGTGCCTATTGCTTCTTTGATCAAGATGGAACTGACAAATACCGTATTTCAAATTATGTTTATAATGCGAATGTTAGGTTATACAATTACCCTACACAATATTGGAAAACCATTAATTCCGAAAGCTCCCAACACGGCGATTTTATCAATCAAGAAGCTTTAGATTCAAATTTGAATATTTTATATTCAAATTATAGCTCTTCAACATCCAGTGGTTATACTTTTGCAATCCGACGTTATAGTAATTTACTCGGAACCATTTCAAAATATACGATTCAAGATCCGCTTTTACACAGTTTACCAACAGCTTTAAAGGTATCGCCTTATACGACTAATTCTTCCAAATTATTTGTAGGACTCCAAAATGGTAATTTATTAAAAGTGGAAAATGCCAATACAAGTCCTAATTTTACCGATATTACCGGTGCTGATTTTGTAGGCAGTATTTCTGACATTGAATTTGGACAATCAGAAAATGAAATTTTTGTAACTATCTTTAACTATGGTGTCAAAAACATTTACTATACCAATGATGGTGGTACTACTTGGGCAAACAAAGAAGGTAATTTACCCGACATGCCGGTCAATTGCATAATGCAAAATCCCTTAAATACCAGCGAAGTTATCATAGGAACTGACTTGGGTATATGGGCAACCCCTAATTTTTATGATACCAATCCTAATTGGTATCCTACATATAATGGTATGACCGATGTCAAAGTAACAGACATTGAATTAAGAAATGACAACAAAGTTTTTGCATCTACTTATGGACGCGGCATTTTTTCCGGAGAATTTACAGCGACACCTAATGCTATAAACAATGAAAATTTCGTTAAAATCAAAGTCTACCCTAATCCCGCAGTTGAAAAAGTGACTGTAAAATTACCAGTAACGTTGAATACGACAGCTTATGTATATGACCTAAGTGGTCGAGAAGTTCTACAACAAGCCGTTAATTCAGATAAATTACAATTTAATGTCGCTAATCTTTCTAAAGGTTACTACTTCGTCAAATTACAAGACGGAAAAATCCGTTATACAGCAAAATTTGTTAAGAAGTAATTTAAAACTTAAACTTAATTTTAAAAAGACCGCTTTTATAAGGCGGTCTTTCTTATTTTATCAATGAAGCCACCAGCACTTTTAAGATAATTTGTATCATTTAAAGCTTTGATAAACGCCGATCCGATGATGGCTCCATTAGCATATCGGCAAGCGGTTTCATATTTATCCGCCGAATCAATACCGAAGCCGATGATGGTCGGGTTTTTTAAATGCATCGATTTAATGCGTTTAAAGTATTGGATATGTTCTTCACCAAATCCTTCTGTTTTACCGGTGGTTGCCGAACTTGACACCACATAAATAAAGCCTGAGCTCAATTCTTCTATTAATTTGATACGCTCATCTGAAGTCGTTGGTGAAATCAAATATACCAATCCCAAATCATATTTTTTAAATATGTCTTGATAGCGGTTTTGATAAATTTCCGGACTTAAATCGGGAATAATTAAGCCGTCAATACCGGCTGCTTCGCATTGTTGTAAAAACTTTTCAATGCCTGTTTTCAGAATTTGGTTAAAATAGCCCATAAACAAAATCGGCATATCTACTTCTGTTCTAATTTTGGTTATCTGCTTAAAATAGGTTGCTAAATTCATACCGTTTTTCAAAGCTACACTACTGCTGTGTTGAATAGTTGGTCCGTCTGCCAACGGGTCTGAATAAGGCATGCCGGCTTCAATAAAATCTACACCTTTATCAGCTAAAAATTTTATTAATTTGGGCATGGCATCTTTTTCGGGATAGCCCGCCGTGATGTAAATACTTAATAAATCCGTGTTTTTATCTTGAAAAAGTTGTTGTAATTGTTGTGTTCCCATGTCTTATTGGTTTAAAAATTTTAAATAAGTTGCCAAATCTTTATCGCCGCGTCCCGAGAGATTAACCACGGTAATTTCACCTGGTTTAAATTTGATTTTGGGTAATGCCGCTAAAGCATGCGCCGATTCCAAAGCGGGAATAATACCTTCCAAACGGGTTAATTCGTAACCGGCTTTGATGGCTTCGTCATCATTTGCCGTCAAGACTTTGGTTCTGCCGCTACTGATTAAATGGGCATGCAGCGGACCGATACCGGGATAGTCCAATCCGGCGGAAATGCTGTATGGCTCAATAATTTGTCCGTCGTCATCTTGCATCAATTTGGTTAAACTGGCGTGTATAACGCCGTCGGTACCTAAAACACTGGTAGCTGCCGAATGTCCGGAATCGATGCCCAGGCCACCGGCTTCCACACTTACCAATTCAACGTTATCGTTGTCTAAAAAATGGTAATAAGCACCGGCAGCATTGCTGCCACCACCGATGCAGGCAATAATTCTGTCGGGATAATCCCTGCCGGTTTGAGCGGCTAATTGTTGCATCATTTCTTCGCTAATCACCGACTGAAATCGCGCCACCATATCAGGATAGGGATGCGGTCCGACGACCGACCCGATAATGTAATATGTATCTTCGGGATGATTAATCCAATCGCGAATGGCTTCATTAGTGGCGTCTTTGAGTGTTTTACTACCCGAAGTTGCCGGTTTTACGGTAGCGCCCAGCATTTTCATGCGGGCAACATTCGGAGCTTGGCGTTCAATATCTTTTTCGCCCATATATACCACACATTCCAAGCCCGCCAAAGCGGCAACCGTAGCAGTCGCGACACCATGCTGACCGGCACCGGTTTCGGCAATAATGCGTGTTTTTCCCAAATGTTTAGCTAATAATATCTGTCCGATGGTATTGTTGATTTTATGCGAACCGGTATGGTTCAAATCTTCGCGTTTCAAATAGATTTTGGTTTGGTATTTATCGCTCAAACGCTTGGCAAAATATAAAGGTGAAGGACGTCCGACATAGTCACAGAGCAAACGGTTAAATTGCCGTTGAAAATCTTGACTATTGATTAAATCCAAATAACGTGCTTGCAGTTCGGCGATGTTTTTGTGTAATAATTCAGGGATAAAAGCGCCGCCGTAACGCCCGTAAAATCCCAGTTGATCAACTTCGTATTTCATGGAAAAAAGTTTTGAGTTCGTTAATTTTTTTATAGCCCGGACGGGCTTCAAATCCGCTATTGACATCAATCCCCGCTAATTGCGGATGACTGAATGTTTTAATTGCCGGTAAATGTTTTAAACCGATACCGCCACTTAATAGAAAAGGTGTTTTTAAAGCATAACCGGCTAAAATATCCCAATTGAAAACCTGTCCGTTTCCACCGGGTAGTTTACCTTTGGTATCAAATAAAAAATAATCGACAACAGGTTCATAATCAACACATTGTTTAAAGTCAAAATGATTGCCTACCGAAAACACTTTGATGATTTGATAAGATTTTTCTTTTAATTTTAGACAATAATCAGGCGATTCGTTCCCGTGCAGTTGCAAAACATCTAACCGGTATTTTTGAGCAGTTTTCAATACGTTATCACTATGTTCATTGACAAACACACCGGTTTTTAAGGTATTACCAAAATCAATGTCGGGCAAATTTTTATCTAAATACCGCTTCGATTTCGGATAAAAAATAAACCCGATAAAATCCGGTTGCAATTTGAGCAAGTCCGAAATATTTTGCGGCTCACGCATTCCGCAGACTTTTATTTTTAGGTTTTTGGTCATTGTTTTTGTTTTTGAGATTTTTCGTCAGTCATCCTT
>WGDF01000111.1 GCA_015493405.1 Flavobacteriaceae bacterium | reverse complement strand
CCGTTCTTGCAAGCATTCAAAAACAAGGAAATAATCATTACATTTGCATATAAGAAAACGAAACTATACACACAAAAAGGGATACTACCAGAAATAAAAATGGCTACGTTTTCAAAACACGGCACTTCGATACATCCCGAAGCAAGTTCGGGACACTCAGTGACCTCACTTCGATACAAACTTGATTGGCATCGAACTCACTCAGTGACCTCACTTCGGTACATTTTTCTCCTGCGTCGAAAAACACTCAGCGACCTACATTGCGTAAACATAGATGAGTGAATTTTGTATGAAGCAGAAGCAAGGTGGCTGAGTGTCCCCCGACAAAAGGCGGGGGGATGTATCGAAGCCCCTGCTTATGAAAAACAAATTAAATAGCATAAAGTAGAGATGGACACAATATGAATTTCCCATCTAAAAACCATTCCCATAAAAAAAGGCTACATAAAATTATGCAGCCTTTGGGTGGTACCTCGCAGAATCGAACTGCGGACACAAGGATTTTCAGTCCTTTGCTCTACCAACTGAGCTAAGGTACCCTGTTGTTTTGAGACTGCAAATATACAAAAATTTATTTCTTATCTCAAAGAAAAAAATAAAGAAAATTTCATCTGATTATTACAAATATTGACCACGAAAGTTATCTCTATGATTTTCTTGCATTTAGAATCTTTAAAAATCTTTTTTTCGTCTCAATTTCTTTTGGGATAAATGCTTTTTATATCTCAAACGTTTTAAAATTGCCGATTTTTTAGGTTTCGTCGCGACTCTTTTAGTCGGTTTCTCTAAAGACTTCTGCAAAAGAAACAATAGATTCTCCCACGCCCTTTTCTTATTTAAAGATTGACTGCGAGAAGTTTGAACGCTCAGCATCAAGAGCCCGGCTGAAGAAATTCGATTTTTGAGCTTCTGTTTCAATATATTCAATTCAGCTTGATCGATAGCTTTGGAATGGTTCACATCCCATATGATTTGAATTTTAGTGGCCACTTTATTGACATGCTGCCCTCCCGGTTTCCCTGATCTGACCGCTTTGTAAGTAACTTCTTTTTTTAAAATAGTAAAATTCATATTATATTATATCAAAATCGATAAATTCCACTCGCTAAAGTTACGATATTTAGGCGTAAGTAAATAATTTTTTGTTAACTTTGACCCAACAACACAAAACCATGAATTGGCTTAAGAAATCTCTTCTTTTCGTTATTTCTATCTCTTTCTTTTTAAGTTTCGGTCAAAAAAAACTTGAAAATTTGGACAGTCTTTACAGCCAAATTTTAAAAACGCCCGATACACCTAAAAAAGTCAAAGCAATACTGGATTTGAACCTAAAATCCCATTATCTGCGACCAGATTTTGTCGAAAAAGCTTTAGAAACGGCTACTAAAATTTATGACATCGATGGTATTGCCCAAGCCTACAACACCAAGGGATTTATGGCTAAACGAAAAAATGATTTTTTAAAATCGGTAGAATATTACAAAAGGGCCTTAGGCTTTTTAGAAAAAAGTTCCGATACACTTTTAAAAACCATATGTCTCAACAACTTGGGCGTTTCTCTCAGAAAGCTCAATGATGAAAAGATGGCTTATAAATATTATGTACAAGCCTTGAAATTGGCTAAAAGAAATAAAAACAACAAACAAATCGCCCGTATTTTAAATGGTATTGGGAATGTTTTTGTCAACACTGAAGAATATAAAAAAGCGTTATATTATTTCAAAAAATCCCTGGATTTAGAATTTAAAAACAAAAATTTACGTGGCCAAGAATACAATTTTGCCAATATCGGTGAAGTTTATATTTATACCAAGCAATATGATTCGGCCGAACACTATTTGAAAAAATCATTAAATCTAGCCAAAATTATTTACCAATCACGACAACCGGGAATAGAATACAACCTTTTAGCTTATCTGTATAAAAATAAAGGCGATTATCTGCAAGCCATCTATTATTATGATCAAGCTATTCCTATCTTAGAAAAGCAAAATATTAAAAGATATACTGCCAATTCATATATAAACAGAGGCTTATCTGAATTGCCTTTTAAAAGATTTAAAGAAGCAAAACGTGATATTCAAAAGGGATTAGTTATAGCCAAATCTATCAATTCTAAAGAAAATATATCCCTAGCTTATGAGGCTCTTGTGCAATATTACAGTCATCTAAATGACTACAAAAAAGCTTTGGACGCCCACATTATGGCCAAAAAATTTCATGACAGTATTGTTAATGTAATTGCTAAAAACAGCATCATCAGCACACAAATATTATACGAAACCAAAGAAAAGGATGAGAAAATAAAGCAATTGGCTTATGAAAAAGAATTGGAAAAATCAGCTTCGCTCAGGAACTATTGGCTCATGATTGGGATTGCTGTTTTCAGTAGTCTTTTAATTCTGTTTTTATATCTCTTTTTTAGTTTGCGCCGGAAAAATAAAGATTTGGAATTGGAACAAAAGAATTCTGAAATTCACAGCTATGTACTCAAAATAAAAGAGTTGGAACAACAAATGAAAAATAATGGCGCAACAAAAATTGACATCAATGCCAAACTCAAAGAAATGGATTTGACTAAACGTGAAATTGATGTTTTAAAACTGATAGCCGAAGGTTATACCAATGATCAAATTGCCGAAAAAATGTTTATCTCAAAAAATACGGTAAAAAGTCATATCAAAAATATCTATCTCAAATTAGATGTCAAAAACCGCATTCAGGTTGTCAAAAAACTTCAAGGCAATTAAGCCAACAACGTGAGTTTGATAATCTATAAATCATTGCGTTGCAAAAATCTTTTAATCACCGCCGGCATTTCCTTCTTATTTTCAACATATGACATATGCCCTTCCCCCAGTTCAATATAATCTGTCCCTTTACAATCAAGAGACAGGTCTCTAATTCTGTCCAAGTCAATCAAAGGATCCTTTTTACCGACAATCCACAACTTGGGATAATTTTGGTTTTGACAAAATAATTTAGAGCGATCTTTTCGCAACTTCATGCCTTTTAAAGCAGCCATTATATTCTCGGGTGTCATATGAAGCGCCTCTGCAACCAATTGGTCTATAACTTTTTTATATTTTTCACGATTATCCGGCGCAAAAAAGCTGGGAATTGCCGCTTTAACATAGGCTTCATAATGCCTTTGAACTGTTTTAACCGCCCGATCTCGAGATTCTTTTTTTTCTTCATTATCGGCAAAAGGATGCGAATTGAGCAAACCCAATCCGGATAATTTTTCGGGAAACATTTCGGCAAATGCCAAACTGATATAGCCACCCATACTATGCCCGATAAGCGTTGCCTTGATTATTTTATGACGATTCATCAAATCATTTATAACCATGGCTTGTTGTTCCATAGTATGCACATCACACAAGCCGTCGCTTTTGCCATGGCCTAACAAATCCAAAGTTAAAACCCGGTGATCCTCTTTAAGAATTTCAATAACCCCGTCCCACATTTTTTGATTTTCTAAAAATCCATGAACCAAGATTACAGCCTTTCCCTCACCACGTTCTCTAAAAGAGATATCGGTTTTCTTATAATTATATTTCATCTGTTTATTTTTATATTTTAACATCATTGTTTCCAACGAATATCGGAATAACCTTTGATGATTAATATGTTTTAATAACCGATATCAAATTTACAAAAATAACTTGCAACAAAAAATCAAAAACCGGATTTTAACACAATAAAAATCCGGTTTTGGAGCACTACTTGTTAAAACAAAAGAGCAAACACAAAAAACAATATAAACAGTAAAATTTTAATGCTTAATTATTTGTCCGGAAGCCCTACCATTTGCCGTATCAATGTGATAGACATAAATACCTTTGGTTAAAAACGACACATCAATTGCCACATTGGTTTGCTGCAAATTGCGGTAAAGCAGTCTGCCATCCAAAGCATAAATATCAATTGAATAAGTATCCGATGCTACTTCAAAGCGAATAGTATCCTTAAAGGGATTGGGGTAAACTTTAGCTGTAATTTGACGGTAATTATCAATGGCAGCAGTCGTATCGGTATAAAGATAAATCTGTTTATAGCTGAGAATCCAAGGATCAGATGCTGTTGTTCTATAAAAAGATTCTTTGGTCAATAATTTATGATTTAAATCGTCAAAATTAGGCAATCCCGTACTAAATAAACTATTTGAAAATGAACTACTTGAAACATAAAGATAAGGTAGAATCAAATCAGTTTTAGCCACTGACATATCATAAGTATACAATTCTTTTTGCGTCGTATCCGTAGCCCAATCTTGGGTTTGATTATCCCAAGAGAAATAAGTCACTTCTAATATATTGGCATTATAAGTATTGATAGCTTTGGTAGAGCCAACCAATTGATTGTTAACAGCATCCCAATAAAAATACGCTATTTGCAGCACATTGTCATTATTGTCAATATG
>WGDF01000110.1 GCA_015493405.1 Flavobacteriaceae bacterium | reverse complement strand
GCTTTTGACAGTTTTAGATTGGCGGCATCGCTACCGTCGCTGTCGGTGTGTCCTTCAACGCTGAATTTAAGGTCGGGTTGTTTTTGCATCAATTTATAAATACGATTGATGGGTCCCATACTTTCGGGTTTGAGTGTGGCTTTATTGACATCGAACTTAATGCCGTTGACAATGATTTTGCCGTCTGATAAAACGCGTTTGTAATATTTGACACCGCCTTTGGATAGGCGGAAGTTTTTGATATACATATTATCATTGCCTGCTTTAATGGTGATACCCGTGGGGTTAAAGCCCAAATGTGGGATGTTAATCAAACGGGTATCATTAAAATAAGCTTTGAATTTACCTTTGGTATAGGCGATGGAAATATGTTTCCAAGAACCGGTTTTTTCAACTGTCCAACCTATATTTTCCGTGCCGGGATAATCTTTATCAGAATCTCCGAATTCCAAACTATGTGGCATGACCACTAAGCTTTCCATTCCGGAATGCCTTTGATTTTTTTGATCTAATAAATATACCCAAAGTCTATTTGCTGTAGAGTGCCCTTTTGAAAACCATACATCAAATTCTATGGTAAAGACATCGGGCAAGTAATCTTCTTTTGAATTTTTTAAGTAGGGTACCATATAAGAACCGTCGCTAAGGAACATAATCACTTTTTGACCATCAAAATCTCCGATTTCTATATTGCCTTTATATAAATCCCAACGGCTCGGAAATTCGCCGTTTTCTTCATCGGCATCGGGGCCATCTTCAAAGATGACCGTGTCGCCGGGGACAAAATCGTATTTGCTCCATACCAATTTATGTTTTGGGGCTTTTGCGCCGGATTTATGGCCGGTTGTATCATTATTATCATTTGAAGCATTTTCCGAAGTTTTGTTTTCGGATTTTTTGTGCTTATCGGCTTTCTTTTTCTTGTTTTTGCCATCTATTTCATCTTCAGCTTTGTCAAATGTTTTGTCAATACCCTTATCGACGCGCCTTTCGGAACGCCGTTCGGCTTCTCTTTTTACCTTTTCCTGAGCGTGTTTCATCAATTTTTTTAAGAACTGCGCTTGGGATTGTTGGTTAAATGAGAAAAATAAAAAAGCAATCATTAAGAACTGTAAAGGTTTCATAGGTTATAAATTTAAAAATTATTTTTTTAAGTTTTAATTTCTACAACAAAATTACTCAGCTATGGCGATTTTATTCTCATTTAATAGTATGAATTCTTATCACCCGAAAGGGTTAATTTTGTTATTTAACAGACTTTTTGTCAAAATGTTGGCGCGAGTATAAGAAATAATTTAACGGGCTTGACGAAAAATGCATCAAGTGCTGAAAATAGTTTATAAACGACAGGAATTTGACTATAAACGGTAAAATACTGTTTTAATCAAGGTATATTTTATTCCTAATTAAAAATGGACACTTCTTATATCAGATTCGTCCATTTAAAAAATAAAACACGCTTATGTCTGAAGATTTGCTTAAATTTATGCCAATAAAAATAAATTTTGTCAGATTATGATCAAAGCTATTATTATAGACGATGAACAGCTTGCCATAGAGAGTTTGCAATGGGAGATTGAAAATTTTAGTCAAGATGTTAAAATAATTGAGACTTTTACCAATCCTAAAGATGCTATTAGTGGTATTAATTATCTGAAACCTGATTTGGTTTTTTTGGATATTGAAATGCCCGAAATTGATGGTTTTCAGCTATTGCAATTATTGGATTACAAACAATTTGATTTGATTATTACCACAGCTTACAATCAATATGCCATACAGGCTTTTAAAGCCAATGCCATTGATTATTTACTCAAGCCGGTTGATCCGGATGACTTGATTAAGGCAATTGATAAGGTTAAAAGCCGGCAACTCAATCAGAGTTCGACCAAAAATATTGAGACTGTTTTATCCAAATTGGTTCAGGGCAATTTTGAACGACATAAGAAAATTCCGTTGAGTTTGAATAACAAAATTGTATTGGTTACTCCCGAGGAAATTTTATATTGCAAATCAGATGGCAGCTATACGACTGTTTTTATGAAAGATAAAACGGAATATTTGGTCTCAAAAAATATTAAGCATATTGAAGCCTTATTGCCAATCGATACTTTTATTCGCATACATAAATCGTATATTGTTAATTTAAATGAGATTAAAGAACTGATCAAACAAGGTTCGGGCGAGATTATTTTGACAAATGATCGCATCATTCCAATTTCAAGGAGCCATCGCAAGCAAGTTTTTGATGCTTTAAACATTTCATAATTATATATGATGCAAGATTGGTTCCAAGCACTTTTACAACCTCAAGAAAATGGTATTGTAATTTTCATTTCCGGTTTTTTATTGGCTTTGGGCTTGTATCATTTGTTGCTCTATTTTCAAAATAAAGATCGAGCTTATTTATATTATGCATTATATGCTTTATTGGTATTTATCTATACTTTTCATCGTGCTAAACATTTTGTTTTGGCAGATTTAGTTGCCGGTTGGCGCCCTTATATCAAATTTTTATATGATCCAATCAAATGGTTATATGCCACTGTTTATATGTTTTTTGCGATTACTTTTGTTGACTTAGATGTGTATTTTCCTCATTTCACACGGCGGCTGAAAATCTTTTTGAAAATCGGTTTGGGTATTCTCGGTTTGTTACTTTTGATGGCCATTCTTTCTCACAATAGACTTATTCTGGATTATGCTTACAATTTTGTTTTTTTACCGGTGATTTTTATCCTTTCTTTATATATTTTATTTTTGATTTACCGTTCTAAATCGCCGGTAAAATATTATTTACTGGTGGGTGCCGGTAGTTATTTGCTTCTTACGAGCTACTCACATTATTTAACTTATACAGGGAGGCCCTTTCGGATCTTGTTTTATGGCGTAACGGCTTTTGAGATGATTTTATTTGCCTTAGGTTTGGGTTATAAGCAAAAATTAATTTTGGAAGAAAAGAATCTTTGGCAGGGTTTAATCATCAAGGAACATGAAAAAAACTTGGAATTAAAAGAAAGTTTAACCAAAAGACTCGGGGAAGAGGTAGATTCTAAAATTGCCCAAATAGATACGTTAATTCAGGAAAAACGCATCGTGGAGCAAAAAAAAATGGCCTTAGCTTATTCCAAGCAGACTTTGCAATTGCGCCTGCAAGCTGTTCAGGCTCAGATGAATCCGCATTTTTTGTTTAATGCCTTGAATTCTATCAAGAATTTTATCATTAAAAATGACCAAAAGCAAGCTGTTACTTATTTATCAAAATTTGCCAAGTTGATTCGCATGGTTTTGTATAATGCCAAAATACCCGAAACATCGTTGAAAGATGAATTGGCTTTGATGGCACTTTATGTCGAGGTGGAAAATATGAGGTTTAATAATGGTATTGATTTTGAAATCAAAACGGAAAAACATATTGATTTGAATGCAGTTAAGGTGCCTCCTATGATATTGCAAGCTTTGGTTGAAAATGCTATTTGGCATGGCTTAGCGCCTAAAAAAGGATTTAAAAAATTATTGTTGAATATTCAAAAAGATGCGCCTTATATTAAAATAACAATAGAGGATAATGGTATTGGTCGCCATAAAGCACAACAAATCAGATCTCAAAAGAATATCAACCTTAAAAAGGAGTCTATGGGGATTAAAATTACCGAAGAACGTTTGGCTGTTTATACCCAAGCTTTTAAAAATAAATTCAAAATAAATTTTATCGATTTATATGATGACCGGCAACAACCTACAGGCACGCGGGTTGAAATTTATATCCCGGTGGCTTAAAATCAAAATACTAAAGTCCATAAGATTTTTTAATCTTTGGGAAAGAATCAGATAAAATGATATAAAAAATCACAGCCTTAGTACACAGGCTGTGAAAAAATAAATTGAGCAGACTTTAATTACCGATTTCTACCGGCTCTTTTGTGACTCTGATGTGCTTGTCTTCTTTTTCGGAGTCGTTTCATCAGTTCACGGTTAAATTGACGTTCCTATTTAAAGCATCGAATGACTTTTTCGGAAGGTATAATTCTGGTTAATTGGAGGGTGAAATTTCTGTTTAGCTCACATAATTTTTGGTCCAATTCCAATTTTTTACCAATTATTTGTTTTTTTTCAGGTTCTGTTAAATCGGCAGCACCACCATTTTTGACTTTGTCAATAATATCGGTTTTGTAGGCTTTTTTGAGATTCATACGCTCTTGGGCATATTGTTCATACGCCGGTTCAAATTTTGAACTTTCGATTTTGTTCAGCATCAGATTTTCTTTGAAATAAGCCATTTTTTTCTGGAATATTTTAGCTTGCATTTCAGCTTTGTCAAGTTTGCCTTGTCTTTGGGCATTTGCCGTGGTTGAAAGCGTTAAAAAAGCGATCAAACTCATATAAATTATTCGTTTCATTTTTTATTTATTTTAAAGGTTTATGTTTTGAATTTATTCAAGCTCTTGATCCCACAAATCTTCTCCCG
>WGDF01000109.1 GCA_015493405.1 Flavobacteriaceae bacterium | reverse complement strand
TCAATAGTTTGCGTGTCATTATTCGGTAAATTATTTTTCCAAGCCATTCTCAGTTTGGGTAAGCCTTCGGCCTCAATGTATAATTCGATATCCGTTAAAAAATTAAAATTTGCGGCTGAGGGATTGGTAAGTTGGAGGTCAATTTTTTTGATACTAGCTTTTTCTATTAAATTGGTCGATGTATTATAATCATCAAAAATCTCAGAATTTATAGGTAGATCGACTGTAGCCAAAGCGACAGGTGTTTGCGTCGGGGTGTTTCTTAAGACCGTCAAAGTGGCATGAGAGTCTAGGGTGAATTGGGTATATTTATCCAGTTTTTCACAAGACCACAGTGAAAAAATTAAAAAGCTCAGAATCAGTATTTTTTTCATAAATTTGTTCAATAGTTGTCTCATAATTAAGCATACAAAAATAAGTATTTAATTTTATTTAAATTTGTTTCAGGTTATTTTTATTATGGGGGCTAAATACGAAGTCTATGAAAGAAGATTTTTTGCATTATATATGGCAAAACGGTTTTTTTAGACATGATCATTTGAGGACCAATCAGTCAAAGGCCTTAACAATCATAAATAAAGGACAGCACAATACCAATGCCGGTCCTGATTTTTTGAATGCTCAAATCAAAATTGATGGTATTTTGTGGGTGGGCAATGTTGAAATACACAAATCTGCTTCCGATTGGTATGCCCATGGACACGAAAAAGATCCGGCTTATGATAACATTATTTTACATATTGTATATGAGGATAATATGCCGGTTTACAATTCGAACAATGTGCAAATCCCAACTCTTGAGTTGTCTAAAATAGTCGATCGGGATTTTCTTAAAAATTACAATAAACTCATCCGAAGCAAGGCTATTTTGCGGTGTCAGAATGACATTTCGGCGGTAGATAAATTCGTTTTATTTCATTTCAAATACCAGTTGTATTTGGAACGATTGGAAGAAAAATATGAAATTATTGAACGCCTTTTGATGCAAACGCACAACAATTGGGCGCAAATATTTTACGAAACACTTTTAAAATATATAGGAGGGTCGGTCAATGCGGCTGCTTTTGAATTGTTAGCACGGCTTTTGCCTTATAAAGTATTTATTAAATATGCCGATAGTCTGATTCAATTGGAAGCCCTTTTATTTGGGGTGGCCGGTTTTTTAAATGAGGATAGAAATGATGCCTACTTTCAAATGTTGAAACAAGAATATACTTTTTTAAAAGAAAAGCATAATCTGGAAGAATTGCCGGAGCAAAATATCCGTTTCCACCGTTTGCGTCCTTCTAATTTTCCGACCATTCGTTTGGCTCAATTTGCCAGAATATATTATCAGACAGACAGATTATTTGATCGATTAATTCGGATCAATACCATAAAAGATGCCTATGAAATACTAACCGCAACGGCTTCTTGTTATTGGGATACTCATTATAATTTTGAAAAAGCGACCAAATTTAAAAAGAAAACAACCGGCACTGATTTTATGGATATTATTTTAATCAATGTCATCTTACCTTTACAATTTGCTTATCAAAAATACCAAGGTATAGAGGATAGCGAACGGATTATAAGTTTGATTGAACAGATTAAGCCTGAGAAAAACAAGATCATCAATATTTTTAATAAAATCAATTTACCGGCAAAAAATGCTTTGGATAGTCAGGCTATTTTGCAATTAAATAAACGGTATTGTTTAGCAAACAAATGTTTATCTTGCGCTATCGGACATCACATTTTAAAACAGGGATTAAATTATGACAATTGAACAAATTAGATATTATTTTGCCAAGCACGGTTTTGATGTTTCAAGCCGTTTTGCTGACAAACTGGGCATTCCGGTTAACAATGTGCGTTTATTTTTTATATATGCTTCATTTATAACTTTAGGTTTTTCGTTTTTCGTTTATTTATTTTTAGCCTTTGCCCTGAGAATTAAAGACTTTTTTTATCAAAAACGCCCATCGGTATTTGACTTATGATTAAGCATTTCAGAAATGAAATAATTTTAGCTGCATTCTTATTTTTAATGCTTTTGACCACCGGCACTTTAGCCTTCCATTGGTCTCAAAACTACCCTTGGATTGATGCCTTGTATATGACGGTAATCACTACGACTACCGTGGGATTTGGGGAGGTTCATCCTTTAAATGATGCCGGAAAATTATGGACTATTTTGTTGATTTTGGCCAGTATAATTGTTTACGGCTATGCCATAACCATTATAACCGAATATGTAATCGGAGAAAATATTTTAAAAAAATTGATGAAAAATCGTATGAAAAAACGTATCAGTAAACTAAAAAATCACGTTATAATTGCCGGTTATGGTCGCACCGGAAAACAAGCTGTTTTAAAATTTAGAGACTATGGCAAAAAAGTCGTCGTAATAGATGTCAATAAACCGGCGGATGATGCCGACCAACTTATTGATTATGAAAATGTCTATTTCATAGAAGGAGACGCAACCTATGATATTATTCTGAAAGAAGCCGGCGTCAAACAAGCACATAGTTTGTTGACAACTTTACCCACTGATGCCGATAATTTATTTGTAGTTTTATCGGCCCGTCAATTAAATGATCATTTGATTATTGTTACACGTGTAACCCATGAAGCAACGGCTAAAAAAATGCAATTGGCCGGCGCGGACAAGGTTATTATGCCGGAAGTCATCG
>WGDF01000108.1 GCA_015493405.1 Flavobacteriaceae bacterium | reverse complement strand
TTGCTTAGAAAAGAGTCTGCCGTTAAAGTGCATATAAATAGTATTTTGGAGAATACCTCCTTTGAAGTTAAAACCGGAAAACTCAAATATATTTTCAAAGCTAATGGTAATATGCGAGGCTTGGCTAGTATCAGTGAATTGTCTCGTATTCACAAAATGCCTGTAAATATCTATGATTTGAAAGGTCGTTTAATCGTCAGTTCTTTGTGGCATTTAAAGAAAACGCCGGATTCGTTGCGGCAACTTTCACCGGACATCATAACTAAAATTGATCAAAATCCCGATAAAAGATATGTTATAAAACATGAAAGTAAGGATGGCGAGTATCAATCGTCCTTCAGTTATATTTATGACCGTAAATTTAAACCGATTGCTATTTTAAATTTGCCTTATTTGGCCGATAATACATTTTATAAAAGGGAATTACGAGAGTTTTTAAAAGATTTGGGGAAGATTTATTTCATTATGTTTCTTTTGGCCATTGCCCTTTCCTATTTTTTATCGCGATACATCACCAAGTCCTTAAATACGGTTAATGATGTTTTACGTCGGACTTCTTTTTCAAAAGAAAATCAAAAAATCATTTTAAAAAATCCGAATGATGAAATCAATCAGCTGATTGAATCCTATAATAATATGGTCGATAAACTTGAAGAAAGCGCTCGAAAATTGGCACAGACCGAACGAGAACAGGCTTGGCGAAATATGGCCCGACAAGTAGCACACGAGATCAAAAATCCTTTAACGCCAATGCGGCTTAACATTCAGAGTTTTCAAATGACTTTCGATCCCGAAGACCCGCAAATCAATCAAAAGTTTAATGAATTTTCTCATATGTTGATTGAGCAAATAGATTTAATGAGTAAAATTGCTTCTGCTTTTTCTGATTTTGCCAAAATGCCACAGGCTAATTTGCAAGAAGGCAATTTGGTTAATGTTATTGAAAATGCTTTGAAATTATATGATCCCAAACAAGTGCGTTTTGTAAGCAGTGCGCCGGAGATTTTGTTTAATTTTGATAAAAATCAAATTCAACGTGTCATTAGTAATTTGGTCAAAAATGCTTTTCAGGCAGTTCCCGGCGATAAAATTCCGGATATTTTGGTTAGCATCAGAGAGACAGTTGATAAAATTTATATTACCGTAACCGATAATGGTTCCGGTGTGGCTCCGGCCCATCAATCTCGTATTTTTGAACCCAAATTTACAACCAAAAGCAGTGGTATGGGTTTAGGCTTATCCATAGTCAAGAAAATTGTTGAAAATCACAATGGTAAAATTTATTTTCATTCCGATATCAATATGGGGACGACCTTTATAATAGAATTTGATAAATAAAAGTATTTTTGAAATGGGGCGTATTTTCTTATAATTCTAGATTTTAAATTCATAAAATAAAAAAAATAAACAGATGAAAAATTATAAAAATATTTTAGTCAAAATTGAGGCGCGTTTGGGTTATATTACCATTAATAGACCTAAGCAACTCAATGCACTTAATAAAGCTACCATACAAGAATTGCATGAGGCTTTTGATGATCTCAACAAAAATGAAAAGGTGCGTGTAATTATCGTAACCGGTCAAGGGGAAAAAGCTTTTGTAGCCGGAGCCGATATCAAAGAGTTTATGGATTTTGATGCGGCTCAAGGTCGTGAGTTAGCAGCTCAAGGGCAAGCCCTTTTATTTGATTTTGTAGCACAATTGGAAACGCCGGTTATTGCAGCTATTAATGGTTTTGCATTAGGCGGTGGTTTGGAATTGGCTTTGGCTTCTCATATTCGTATCGCTTCTGAAAATGCTAAAATGGGACTTCCCGAAGTTTCATTGGGTGTAATTCCGGGATATGGCGGTACACAACGTTTGGCCCAAATAATAGGTAAGGGACGTGCGATGGAAATGATTTTAACCGCTGAGATGAAAGATGCACAAACCGCTTTAAATTATGGTTTGGTTACGGCAGTAGTACCACAAGCAGAATTAATGGCAACAGCTGAAAAGAAAGCACAACAATTGCTAAAGAATTCCCCGGCAGCTATGGCTACAGCTATTAAAGCTATCAATGCCAGTCAATATAATGAAGGGTTTGTAACCGAAATTGATTTATTTGGGCAGGCTTTTACTACGGCAGATTTCAAAGAAGGGACAACTGCTTTTGTCGAAAGGCGTC
>WGDF01000107.1 GCA_015493405.1 Flavobacteriaceae bacterium | reverse complement strand
TTCACAAATATATAATTATTTATATATTAAAAAAAATATTTATCATAAATTATCACTTTAATTATTAAATTTCATAAATTCTTAAATATTATTTAAAAACATCTTTAAACCACTCATAATTTGTCATTAATATTTCAACAATTCATAAATTAATTGTTGATTACTAATAATATATGGTATAATTATATGAGAATAGCCTTTCATAAATGATAAAACTACATTTAATTAAGTTTTCGAATGAGTCTTACTTTGTCTGTTAGAAATCTAATAATAATCGCATCGAAGAAATTAGATAAAAAAAAAATCTTAAATTGCATCAAATACAAACAATATGAAAAAACTACTAAGCACCCTAATCGTACTATTTTATTTTATATCCTACGCCCAGTTTCCCGGCGATCATTCACCCTATCAAAGTATCGCAGTACCTGCTGCGCCGGCACTTCCTAATTATGGAGCAAGTGTTATTGATAATTCTGAACCGGATCCTATACAAATAACAAGGATTACCGAAGCATATCATTATGTCGATGGTAATGGAGATCCACAAATTTGGTATCCCACGCATGAGTATTCAAAAACACAAGTGTGGAATGCCGACCAAACTTTATATAAAATTCTTTCTTGGAAAGTATACGATGCCAATACATACCAAGAAGTGCAATATATTAGCGATGCATCTTTGTATCCTTGCTATTGGTCTAATACCAATCCTGATTTAATCTGGAGTTTTAAAGAAAACGGAGATATAAAAAAACATTTCGTTTCAACAAACACAACACAAACGGTCGGAACCATCACCAATGCAGCAGGCAATGCCTATGAATACGTAAAGTTAGGCCCCGGTGAAGGCAATATTGACAAAAATGATCATTACGTCGCACTAGTCGGCAAAGATGGTTTGGATATGGATGTCATTATCTATGATTTACAAAATTTACAAACCGTTTATAGAAAAAAGTTTGTTGGATGTTGGCAAAATGGCGGCGGCAGTTTTCCATACTATGTAGATTGGGTTTCTATTTCTCAATCCGGTAATTATGTAGTGATTATGTGGGAACACAACCATACTTCTCAAGCCAATCCTTATGTTGAAAACGGACAATCACACTACGGCGTAGAAGTATTCAATGCCATGAATATGCAATATCAAAACCGGATTATCGACTATGGCAACCACGGCGATTTGGGCTATGCCACAGACGGTGACGAAGTCTTGGTGCAATTCTATGGACATCAGCAAGATGGGGTGTATATGTACAAACTCAACGGAAGTGGCGCTACGACCATCCTTCAAAATCATGATTTCGGTATAGACGGACATATCTCTTGTCGCAATATCAATAGACCCGGCTGGGCATATATAACCAATGCCGACGCAGCCCAATCCGGACAATTGGTAGCCGTTAAATTGGATGATACCGGTACGGTTGAATATTTTGGGCATCATTTTAGCAGCAATACCAGCTACGATCAATCTCCTATGGCAACGGCTTCTCCAAACGGCGATATGATTTGTTTTAAATCGGATTTTGGCACCGGTCCCAACACAAACCCTTCTGTTGTTTATAGTTTTATAGCAAATTTAAACCAACCGCTATCTATTGAAAATAAACAAACCGTTAGCATAAAAATATTTCCAAATCCGGCCAATGATTTTGTTCGTATTCAATCCGTCGCTAATATCCAAAATATTAGCATTTATAATATAACAGGACAAATGGTTAAAACCCTTAAAGCCTTAAATACTAAAAATATAAAGATTGATGCCAAAAACTTTGCAAAAGGCTTATATATTTTTAAATTTTTAACTGATCATGGCATTGTAACGCAAAAGATAAATCTCAAGTAATTATAACAAAAACCAATTCAAAATGAAAAATAAAATATTGCTTCTTGTATTTTCAATCTCTGTTCTTATGTCAAGTTGCATTATTTACCAACCTATGACAACTGACATTCCATTGATTCATCATAAAAAGGATTTAAGAATAGATGCCGGCGTTTCTATGGCACCGTCTTTTTATACAACAATCTCGTATGGGCTTACCGATAAAATTGCGCTTCAAGGCTTTGCCAACGTCGGACTGGCCGGAGACCGGTATTATTTTCAAGTTGCGCCGGGACTTTATAAAAATAAGGGAAATAATAAAATTTTCGAGCTGTATTCCGGATTCGGATATGGCTATGGTAATGCCTTCAGCGATGCCAATGCCGGACATTTGTTAGGCAACTACCAAGTATATTTTGTTCAAACTAATTTTGGTAAAATAGCCGGCAAATCATCTACTTTAGAACTTGGATTCGGGCTAAAGGGCGGTTATTTGCATTCAAACCTTACTGATCGGAATTTCTATAATTTCGAACCTAGAAACGGCCCCTATAAAACCTACTACGATAACAGTTTATTATTCGAACCGACAGGGTTTCTAAGATTAGGAAAGGGAAATTTTAAACTCAGTCTTAAATTAGGTGCTACTTGGATTCATAAATTAAGCAACAAAAAAAAGGAATTCCCCTATAGCCGTTACAATTTGGGAATTGGCTTAAATTACAGCTTATAAATAATCCCTATGAAAATACACTTTGAATATTAAGTCGTAAGCAACAATAAATAACTGATTAATAATGACAAATGATAGTTTCCTGTATTTATCAAAATTTCATCAAATCATAAATAAACCATAAGATTAAAACAAAATAATAAAACTTAGCTCAAGTAATTCAACATATTATTTATGGCTCTATGTTATTTCGTGGGAGTAATAATAAATTAGGTTAAAGCATAAATAAGCATGGTAATTATCTTTTTTTATATAATTTCACCCCTACGGGGTTTATGTTTTTAACGTCATAATTTTACTACAAAAATATCACCCCTACGGGGTTCTTAAAAATTGGATAAGCCCGAACAACATTATTTTAATAATTATAATGCAACTATAAGAATAAGACCTTTGGACTCCAACGGATATCGGGGTGGCATTATTATTTAAGATAATATTTATGTTACCCAATTAAATCAATATAACGCCTTATTTACCAACC
>WGDF01000106.1 GCA_015493405.1 Flavobacteriaceae bacterium | reverse complement strand
TTATTCAACATTTTTTTCATAGTCCTTTTTATACTGTTCATCCAATTTAAAGTCTTCCATAAATTTGGTGGTATAATTACCGGCAATAAAATCAGGATTGTCCATTAATTGACGGTGAAAAGGAATGGTTGTTTTAACGCCTTCAATCACAAATTCATCCAGTGCTCGTTTCATCTTTTCTATAGCTTCTTCGCGGGTTTGGGCTGTAGTGATGAGTTTAGCTATCATAGAATCATAATAGGGTGGAATCACATAACCTTGATAAGCATGCGTATCTAAACGGACACCATGGCCGCCTGGCGCATGAAAGGTTTTGATAACGCCCGGAGAAGGTCTAAAATCATTATAGGGATCTTCAGCATTAATCCGACATTCAATTGAATGTAATTTCGGAAAATAATTTTTACCTAATATAGGCACGCCGGCAGCCACTTTAATTTGTTCTCTAATTAAATCATAATCAATGACTTGCTCTGTAATAGGATGCTCCACTTGAATACGGGTATTCATTTCCATAAAATAAAAGTTACGGTGTTTGTCTACCAGAAACTCTACGGTGCCAACGCCTTCATAACCGATACTTTCAGCGGCTTTAACCGCAGCTTCTCCCATTTTTTCGCGCAATTCATCAGTCATAAATGGAGAAGGCGTTTCCTCAGTCAGTTTTTGATGACGTCTTTGGATAGAGCAGTCTCTTTCCGAGAGATGGGCTGCTTTGCCATATTGATCTCCGATAATTTGGATCTCAATATGTCGAGGTTCTTCAATCAGTTTTTCCAAATACATACCATCGTTACCAAAGGCAGCTTTTGATTCTTGTCGGGCATCTTCCCAAGCTTTTAGCAAATCTTCTTTTTTCCAGACGGCACGCATCCCTTTTCCACCGCCACCTGCCGTGGCTTTGAGCATAACGGGGTAGCCCATTTCATCGGCTATTTTTTCAGCTTCTTCAAAATTTGCCAGTAAGCCTTCGGACCCCGGAACAGTTGGTACGCCTGCTGCAATCATTGTTTTTCGAGCGGAGGCTTTATCCCCCATTTGATTGATCATATCCGGTGTTGGTCCTATAAATTTAAGATTATGATCTTCACAGAGTTTGGCAAATTTGGCATTTTCTGCCAAGAAACCATAACCGGGATGAATGGCATCTGCATTGGTAATTTCTGCGGCGGCAATAATAGCAGGGATATTTAAATAGGAGTCACTGCTGGCCGGCGGCCCGATTTTAACAGCCTCATCCGCAAAGCGAACATGCAGACTATCTTCGTCGGCTGTAGAATAAACAGCGACACTTTTGATGCCCATTTCTCTACAGGTGCGGATAATACGCAGGGCTATTTCGCCACGATTGGCAATTAATATTTTATTAAACATAAAAATACATTTTAGTTACTACATGGGCTCTACTAAAAACAAAGGTTGATCAAATTCGACGGGTGTCGCATCATCAACCAATATTTTTACAATCTTACCGGAAATTTCTGATTCAATTTCATTGAAGAGTTTCATAGCTTCAATGATACAAACCACATCACCCTCTTTAACCATATCACCTACTTCGATATAAGGCGGTTTATCAGGTGAGGGTTTACGATAAAAAGTGCCGATAATAGGAGCTTTTATGGTAATGTATTTAGAATTGTCAGTTTCATTAGCCGCAGCTTGAGGTGTTTCTGTTGTAGCAGGTGCAATAGCTTGAGGTGCAGGCGCAGCTGCCATCGCAACCTGAGTGGTTACGGGTGCGGCTGTGACATATTCAACCTTATTTTTGATGGTTAATTTAAAATCTTTGTCCTCAATTTTTACTTCGCTGACACCGGATTTGGCCACAAATTTTATGAGATTTTGTACTTCTTTAATGTCCATATAAAAAATTTTAGTTAGTTATTTGTTTGTTTTGAGACGGGCAAATTATAAAAAAAAAACATAAAAAAGACTGCTTTTTGATTAAAAACATAAAATACGCCATTTTTATAACGAAAAATGGCGTTTTTAACAGTATTTTGATGATTTTTAAGCTTTTTCTTGCTCAGGGTCAATTACAACTTTTCCTTTGTAGTATAATTTACCTTCATGCCAGTGTGCTCTGTGGTATAAATGTGCTTCACCGGTAGTAGGGTCAATTGCTATCTGAGGCATATCAATTTTGTAATGTGTTCTTCTTTTACGACCTCTTTGTTTGGATATTTTTCTCTTAGGATGTGCCATCGTTATTGCTTTTTATCTGTTAATATTTTTTTTAATGCCGCCCATCGCGGATCTATTTCTTGATTATTTTCTTCTTTTTCTTCATTGGCAGATGAGGAATCGTCATTGACCATATATTTCGCATTCGGATTGGCCTTTTTACCGGATAAAATATCAGGATGTATCCTTTTAATCGGAAGGCTCAAAATAACCGACTCATATATTTGTTGCGCGATATTAAATCGATGTGCTTGATAGGGCAATATAATCAAATCGTCGCGGTCATCATTAAAAGCCGGCCCGAATTTAACAATAAAATCCAATTCTCCATCAATATTTTGATCATAGCGTTCACCACTGATATCACAAGGTAATTCTACGGTTCCACTAGTGTAAATATTGAATTCAAAGAGACTGTCACTCTTGTTAAAATCTACCAATATGTCAATATTACATTGGTCAAATTCATCGTATTCAAAGAACTTAAAAAAATCACGATCCAAATGAAACTTATATTGATGTTTCCCGTTTTTAAGACCGCTAAATTTAATATCATACGATTTCAATGCCTTCATCTTCATCATTTTCAGCTTGCAAAATTACAAATATTTTTATGAATATGAAACTATTTGAACATTATTTTTCAGCAAAATATTACCGATTGATTCTAAAACCTTTAAAGTTTTGACAATGCGCCTTGCGCTCAACGTGCACCGTGTGGACTTGAGACAGTGGAGAACCGTGGTAAAGCCATTGAACTAACTGATTCAAAATAGTTTCATTTTCATGTTCGGCTTCTACATAAACACCGCCATCTGGTTCATTACGGACAAAACCTTTCAAATTTAAAGCTTGTGCCTTTTCTTGTGTGTGTTTTCTAAACCAAACACCTTGCACTTTGCCTTCAACTTTAATCTTATAGTGTTTGCAACTCATAGATTATCGGATTATAATTTTTTGCAAATATAAGCGGTCTTGGATTCTTATTAAAATCTGATATATTCCCGAAGAAAAATTACTTAGCTTAATTGACTTGAGTGGTTGATCAGATTGTAAATCTAAAATCTTTTTACCGGTAGGATCAAAGAGTTTAATATCAATATTTTGCGGCTTCTCTTGTTTTATAAACAGTTGATTATGAACAGGATTTGGATAGATAGATATGCCTATTTCATTTAACTCATCAATACTTGCACTATTATATTCATAACAACCCATATCCGGTGCACTACCATTGTAAGGTAGCCCGATGTCAAGTCCTGTATCAATACAGGGGGAATTGGCTTGAAGGTGGAAGTTGCCTTGTGAAGTGTTTACAAAAAGCGGATGGACATGATTCAAATTATGGTTACCGGTAGCATAGTCCGGCATGTCGAGATCGGAATAATTGATATCTACCGTTGTATTTTGACCGACATTGATATCTTTGCCATAGGTTTGACTATTTCCATAAAATATACTGTTGACAACATGAGCATCTGTATAGTCGAAATCAGCCGCACCACCTTCACCGGCACCATAAGCCGAATTATAAACGAAAGTACAATTGGTAAAAAATAAAGTGTTTTGCGGATTTAGACTTTTTATGGCACCACCGCCTGAATTGTTGGTGCTATTCATATAAAACAAGCATTGTGACAAATGGACATGATCTGCTGTATAAAACATAATGGCACCACCACCGTAATTGCTCGTGTTTCCAATAAATTGACAGCGAGTAATTTCCGAGTTACCATCATTGGTAAATTTGATGGCACCGCCCTCACCGTAGGCATGGTTATATTCAAACAGGCAGTCTACAAATTTGGTTAAAGTTTGGTTGGTATCACCGGAATTCATAGTGTAAACTGCACCGCCCATGCCATTGTCATCTCCGGTAGCATCATTATGAGAGAAAATACAATGGTAAAATTGTGCATCGGCATTTTTTATGACAACAGCGCCACCATGCATATCGGGATAACTGCCCGAAGCACTTGTTTTACCGTATTCAAATTTGCAATAATGAAATAGACTGATATCGGCTGTGTCATCTAACCGGATACCGCCCCAACCGGTGTTTTGATTGGCAGGTGTAAATACGATAAGATTGTTTTCACTGCCATTGGCTTCTATTTTGCCATCGACATAGATACGGTAATAGCCTTGAAAAATGATTCGAACCCCGGCTTCTATATAAAGGCTTTGTCCGGCCGGAATCGTAAGGTCTCCGGTTACTTGGTAAGGCGAATGGCTCAAGGTCCAAGTGCCCGATTGATTACCGGACACTTGGGTTTGAGCAAAAATAAACTGACTAAATAAGAGGATGATTAAGTTTAATTGGGTTTTCATGATTATTTTCTTTTACGCAGATTTAATTCATCGGCAAAGTCTAATTCTAAAAATTCATATTTACCCCGTGTTTCCATATTTTTGAGTTCTTCATCATATTTTCTTAAATCTTTGCGCATGACTTTGGAGCTGATAGTTTTAGGAAAGGCTTCCATAAATTCGATTGAACGCGGTCGTTTATAAGGCGCCATTCTACCTCTGATAAATTTAATGAGTGTTAAGGCAGTTGCAGCATCTTTTTCATACCCGGGTTTTAATACGATAAAAGCTTTGGGAACAATGCGTTCCAAATGGTCAATTGTGGGAATGACTCCAACTTCCAAAACAGCTTCGTGCTCCATAATTTCACTCTCTACTTCAAATGGGCTGATGCGGTAATCCAAGCTTTTAAAGACATCATCCGAACGACCGATAAAGAAAAAGAAGCCGTTTTCATCTTGATAAGCCGTATCACCGGTTAAATACCAAGAGCCTTTAAAAATTTCCATGTTTTTGGCTTCATCGTCATAACCTTTGAGTAGGCCCAAGGGGCGGTAGGGATAAGTTCTAACGGCTAACTGGCCATCTTTGCCTACGGGAACTTCGTCGAGTTTGCCATCCATAACTTTGACTTCATATCCGGGAGATGCTTTACCCATAGACCCTTCGGGAACTTTCATGTCTTTTGGGGTAAAAATCAAGGCGGTTGTTTCGGTCTGTCCATAGCCTTCTCTTAATTGTAAGCCTGTAATACTTTCTACTTTTCTGGTAATTTCCGGATTGAGCGGCTCGCCGGCACTGACTATTTTTTTAAGATTGAAATCATATTTTTCAAAATCTTTTAGAACGAATAGTTTCCAGACACTTAAAGGGGCGCAAAGACTAGTGATTTTATGTTTCTCAATCATTTGTAAAGTTTTTTCCGGATCAAACGCAGTGTAATGGAAAGTGAAAATGGTCGCACCGGCATTCCAAGGGGCCATAAAACTGCTCCAAGCAAATTTGGCCCAACCCGGAGAGCTGATGTTATAATGGATGTCATCCTGTTGTAAATCAAGCCAATACATAGTCGTTAAGTGTCCGACCGGATAATGGTAGGGGTGAATGACTAACTTGGGCTGTGATGTCGTGCCGGAGGTAAAAAACATAAATAAAATATCGGTCGTAAACGTGATAAATTCGGGTATAAATTCCGTCTCAAACCGGTCGGCTTCTTCATATTTTGCCCATTGCGTATCATGGTAGGTTTCTTGTTCACGTGGGATCATGATATGGGGGACATTAATCAGCGCTTTCAAACTGTTCAGCACTTCACCGGCTTGGTCAATTCGTTCTATGAATTTATGATGGGCGATGACAAAACTGATATTACCACGCTTAATCCGGTCACTAATGTCATCCGGGGATAATAGGGTAGAAGCGGGAATAATGGTACCGCCCAGTTTCATAATACCTAAAAATAATTCAAAAATTTCGACGGCGGTATCCATCATAATTAAGACGCGATCGCCTTTTTTAAAACCTTTAGCTTGTAAAAAATTAGCCACTTGATTGGAACGTTGTCTCATTTGTTCAAATGACATTTGACGTTCATTGCCGTCTGTATCGGCATAAATCAAGGCGGTTTTGTCGTTGTTTTTGGCCATTTCGTCAAAATAATCTGTAGCCCAATTGAATTTGGTCATACTGGGCCATTCAAAAAGTTTTAAAGCGGCTTCATAAGAAGAAACTTGTTGTAAATCGTTGCGAAGTTTTAAAAATTTTTGAGCATCTGTTGGTGTTTTCATAAGTATTAAGTTTTAACAATAAAGAATCTTTATCAAATTTAGAAAAAAATCATTAATTAGGGATAAAAAAATGGAATTAAATTGTAAGGCGGATTCAACTAGCAAATGCAACATTATTTGTTTACAAATTTTGTATCTTCATCGCGTAAATATCTATCATAATTATTTTTATGAATGGTATCACTAAAATAAGTGAAAATATTTACATAGTAATCGCTGTGTAAGTTTTTCTTACACAGCTGATTGTCTTTTTTTATTGAATTTTTTTGCGGATTTAAGGTTTTTTAGTAACCTGTCAGACAATGGTAATTTTTCAAGTTTAGATATTGAATAATTTATAGCATTAATGTAATTTTGAACTTCTTTCCAATCATCTCTTCTTTCAGAATTTATTTATTCTTCATTCAAAAGAGCTACTTCCATATTTGTTATTGTTCCTTCAATTCTACTTGAAGTTGTAGTTTCTTTTGGAATGTGCATTTTTGTAAAGAAATCAACATCCGATATTAATTGTGAGAAAGCATTTAATTAGACAAGTAATCTATTTGCCTCCGATAATAAATGATTAAGCTTTTGTGAAGAGAAAATCTATTCCCTATTAATTTTTTTCAGGTAAAACGACGAATATTCTATTTGTTTTATATATTTACCCACTTTAAATCTTTGACTGAAAATTTATCAAATCAATAAAAAAATAGAATTAAGGTATTTTGCAACGGTATCAAAAAATATTATAATTGATTGGTAAATAGCGTAATCCTTAAAAGTTGGCTCCATAGAAAAGAAGCTACCCTTTTAGGATAGCCTCTTTGGATTTCGATTGGTAAAAACTTATGATTTAATGGTATAGCGGTAAAGCTTCATTGATATCAACCATACCAGGAAAACTGGTATTGGCATCCTTTTCCACTAGAGGATAGGCAAATCTAAGCGGTTGTCCTGAATATTTTGGATGGCCGTGGCTATCATACCTCAATTTCATATATGTGGGTACATCCTGATCATTAAAGCTTCTGGCAAAGTCAATAAAGGATTCGTAGTCACCGATAAAGAATATATAACGTTCTTCGAATATTTCTCTAAAAAACGCTTTAACCGGATCAATATTATCATGGTTTTCCATACCACCGGCATCAAAATCAACTGTGTCATAAGCTTGAAAATCTCCGGCTCCATAACCACCTGAATAGGCGCCATTTGTTAATAAAGCTCTATAGGTATTATAATGTGTAAGGGCATTAGCCATACCGGTTGCATCCGGATGCAGACGTAATTCGGCTTCTGTGGCAATCAAAAGCATTTCGCCATAAGTAACCATAGGCATATCACCGAAGAATTTACCTGTTCCATTAGCAACACTTGCCACATTTAGTCCTTTTCCACTATAATTGTATGCTTTTCTATAATCATGGGTTTTAGCATTGTTTCGTAAACCATTTAACAATTTATTATTGGCAAAAGATTTACTGGCATCAAGATATCCAGATCTATTTACCAAAAATTGCTTGGTTGGGTTCCATTTAGAAAAGGGAGTATCTATATTACTGTCAAATTTGGCATATAAATCATCAGATAAATCAGAAGGGCCTTGTAGAGCTTCTGCTAATGCCTTATTGTATTGTTTGCGATGTAAATAAAAGCGTGCTTTTAAACCATGCGCTATTTTAACCCACATATAAGGATGTCCGTCAAAGTATAAATCACGACTTTCATCAATTTTCCCAACACCTGAATTTAAGTCGGCAATGGCTTCATCTAAGATAATTTGAACTTGATCTAATACGTCTCCTTGATGATCATAAACTGGATCAGGATAGGAATTGTAATTGTTCAATTGCGAAAAAGGCACATCGCCCCATAATGAAGCGGCTTCACCGCCTGCCCAAGCTTTAAACAATTTACCCAGCCCTCTCAAAGTAATATTACCATCAGTATCTGCCATTTTTACAGCCAAATCAGCATGGCTCATGGTTAAATAAACTTCATTCCAAGGGCCGTTAAAATCACTTTCGGAAGCATTGTTCCAATCATCTAATGATTTGTATTGTCTGTCTTTCCCTGTAGCTTGATTCATCCACATCATAGCCAGTCGCATACCATCTCCCTTATGAAAGAATTGGTTTTCGAGCATAACAGCTGTCAATTCTTGCTGAGACAGAGTATATGTAATCCCATTGGGATCTTTTTGATAGCCCTCAACAAATTTTTGACAAGAAGAAAAAAGTCCGATGATGGCTAAAAATAGTATTAATTTTTTGTAAGTTTTCATATTGTTCTATAATTTAAAATGAAATAGTTGTTCTAAAAATGATAGATTTGGTTGTCGGGTGGTTAAAATATTGCAACCCGCGCCCTTTACTGGATCCTGACAAATTACTTTCGGGATCGATAGACCAATTATCTTTGGTCCATAAATATAAATTACGACCGGTAATGCCAAAATAAACCGATTTAATTTTACTCATACCAAATGCCTTACCTTTAAAAGTATAACCGGCAGTCAATTCACGTAATTTAATCCAAGTTGCATCTTTAAAAAATTGTGTGCCAACCGGACCAAAACCACCACCTAAATTGGTATACCAAGTCTGATCCAATAAAACCGGTCCGGCACCAAAATCTTGAACATTACCACGAACTGTAAAGCTTCCATCTCCATTATCTATACCGGAAATATTGCCATTATGAACTAAAGATATTACGGAATTTCCTTCCGAATTAACTATATTGCCATCAACTGTTACTTCATTAGCTGTTTCTAATGTTCTTCCGAAGAAAGTTAAGGCACCATAAGTACCATCCCAAGATTGACCACCGAAAGAGCCATCAGCTAATATTCTTAAACTGAAATTTTTATAGCTGAAATTAGTATAGGCACTGGCTTTAAAATCGGGGTTAGGATCACCGGCGTAGATTAATTTTCCTTTTTTGGGGAAACCATTGTCATCTAATACCAATCCATTAGCATCTCTTTCGAAATCGCCGGAACGTAAAATACCATAGCCATGACCTTCAGCTACGCCTGAAGAAGTGGAAATAAAGCCATCTAAGCCGATGTAATCACTGCCTTTTAATTTAGTAACCATATTTTTGTTATGAGAATAGGTGCCGCCTAAGGTAAGATTTAGTTCTGATTTATGAATTATTTTATAACTTGCTTCCAATTCATAACCTTTATTGGTCATAGCAGCCACATTATTCCATTTGTATAGATAACCCGTAGCTGCCGGTACTTTTTCATACAAAATTAAATCATCTGATTTACTATTGTAGTATGAAGCGTTTAAACTCAAGCGGTGGTCAAACATCTTAATATCTGCACCAAATTCCAGCTCGGTCGTTATTTCCGGTTTGAGGTCTTTATTTCCTTTTAAATTACTACGCCAAAATGCGCCGCCATAATCGGAGGCACTCCAATATGATCCGTAGCCATCACCATCAGCTGCCGGATTATAATAGGTATCCAATAAATATGATGGTGGTTCGTTACCCACTTTGGACCAACTAGCCCGCAAGGTCAATTGGTTTAACAAATCACTGTCTTGCTTTTTGAAATATTCTAAATTATGAACATCAAAAGCCAAAGACACTGAAGGGTAACTGATCAAACCATAGTAAGCAGAAGAGCGTTCGACCCTTCCGGTTAAGGTGGTATATAATAAATCTTTATAAGAAATAGTAGCCGTACCATAACCGGAATTTTTTTTTCTAACAGATGTGCCGAATCCGGGATATTTTTTTTCATTTACAGCATTACCTGCACTGGGAACATCAGTCGGTAAAATAAAATCATAATAATAGGATGAATTATAATCAGATTCTTTATGGAAAACATTATATCCCAATAAAATATCAGCCGTAATATCATCACTAATTTGCGTATTGATTTGGGCAATTAAATCGCCACTTATTTGTAAATATGAATATATATATGTAGAATAACTTCCTGAAACCGCTCCAGCACTGTTTATCGGCATATATTCATCGGCCTTTTCATTGGCATAATCAACGCCGGCTTTAGCCGTTAATTTTAACCATTCCAATGTTTTGTGGCTAAAATTGGTGCCGGTAATAATGTGATTGGTATAGTAAGGATTCTTTTGTTTATAAACGGTAAAGAGGGGATTGTTATACCCAGCTGAATTATTAGGATCTCTTAACCCTCCTTTATAAGATGTTCCTGCCGGTTGCCTGTAGCTTCGTTGGCTATATTTGGATACAATTCCGTAGGCATGTCTTTCCCCAAAATAACCGGAATTGTCAAAATCTGCCGGTGTTCTGTAAAGTCCCAATAACAAACCGGATAAATTAGAGCCTTTTTGAATGGCATTTTGTTTTGTATTGGAATATTGTACGTTGGTTGAAATGGTTAATTTTTTGTTGGGTTTCATAATCGAGTTATAATTCAACCCTATTTTTTTATAATAACTATTTGCAAAGATACCGGTTTGGTCCAAATGGTTAAAGCCGAGAAAATAACGGGCTTTGTCGGTTGCCGTCGAAATTTGCACGGAATTTCTCAACATATTGCCGGTGCCGATAACTGCATCATAGTTTTTCTTATTATAGGTTTCTCTTGAATTTTTTTGAAGAATAAATTCCCATTTTTTACCATCTTGATCAAGGAAATATAGATCTGGTAAAGTCATATCATCAGATCCTGATCTATCAGCAATTTTATCTCCCCATGAGCCGGATTCTTTAAAAAAATCATAATTCGGAACATAGTTACCGTTACTTCCTTGACCGTATTTATCTTGTAAAGGGAATTTTGTTAATGCGTTGTCAACACTAAATGAACTGGATACCGTTACATCAAATTGTCCTTTTTTGGCTCTTTTTCCTTTTTTGGTGGTAATCAAAACCACACCATTAGCGCCTTTGGACCCCCATATAGCTGCAGCAGATCCCCCTTTTAAAATTTTGATACTTTCAATATTATTCGGGTCGATATCTGAAATTTTAGAAGGGCGTTCTACACCTGCAACCCCACTACCATAAATATCATCAACGATAGGAATACCATCCACTACAAACAAAGGTTTGTTACTTAATAAGATTGATTTCGGTCCACGAATAGTAATATTGGTAGAAGCGCCGGGATCACCGGATGATAGGTTGATATTTACTCCGGATACTTTACCCGATAAAGCGGCAACCGGATCACTTTCACCGGAAGATAAAAGCGTTTTGGCTTTTACATTAGAAATGGCAATGGCTTTTTGACTTGCTTTTTTCACCTCAATACCTAGAGCATTAATGGTTACAGCTGTCAACATTTCATTTTCTTCTTTTAAGTTTACATTGATTACATTATTGTTCCCAACTTTTTTAGAAACTGTTTTATAACCAAGAAAACTAAAAATCAAAGTTTGTCCGGGTTTGGCTTTAATGGTGTATTTTCCATCAAAGTCTGTGGAAACGCCATTTGTTGTACCTTTTACAATTACATTAACCCCTGGTAGAGATTCGCCGGTGCCTACTTCTTTAACCACGCCGGTTATGTTTTTGGCTTGTGCAAAACTAAATTGCATTGCTAACGTTAGTAAAAACGTTAAGAATAAATAATACTTTTTTCTCATTATAGTTTAGATTTTCAAATTTGTCAATTGCAAATATGCTAATAAAAAGTTAATAAACATAATTTCTATATAAAAAACGTCAATTTTATATCTTAATTTAGGATTATTTAAATTCTCGTGCCTTTATATACGAAAATATTCATGGATAGTATTATATCAAGATATCAAATCTATATATTAAAACGTCAAGTCTTGTTTTCTGCAAAAATAGCAGCGAAAAAATATCATAGTAAATTAGACTTAATCCCGAAAAAAATATTTGACTGCAATTATACCGGTTAACAATTAAAATATTTTGTAATGATTCATCTAGGGTTTTGATGGTTTGTCAGCTATATATTAAAGGTATCATCTTGATGATAATGAAAATTAAAGAACTTTAATAACGCAAAAGAACGAAGTGGTATTTCTTATATTTCTTTGTTTATAGCTACTTTGCATTAATCTCAATAGTCTTAAATTATTATGACAAACAAATCAAAGTGATAAAATCAGTTCTATTATGACCAGATACAAAGTTAATTCCTATTTTTGTTAAAATTAACTTATGAATCGTATTGCCATCATAGAAGATGAAAAACCCGCTGTTCGCCGGTTGCAACGTATGTTAGCCAAAGAAGGGCTTCAAGTTGACCCTATACTGCATAGTGTGGCCGAGGCGATCAAATGGTTTAGACAACACCCTGCTCCGGATTTGATTTTGGCCGATATCCAACTCTCCGACGGTTTATCTTTTGATATTTTTAAAACCATTCCATTACACAGTGCCATCATTTTTACTACCGCTTATGATCAGTATGCTATTAAGGCTTTCAAGCTTAACAGTATTGATTATCTACTCAAACCGGTTAAACAAGCCGAGCTGCATTTTGCCTTACAAAAATTCAAACAAAACAAGCCAAAAGAGGTGGATATCCTGCAACTTATTAAAAGTCTACAGTCCGACCAAATTTATAAAAAACGTTTTACCGTGCAATATGGTATGCATTTGCAAAGTATTCCCATAGAGGCCATTGCCTATTTTTACAGCCAAGATAAAGCCACTTGGTTGGTAACCTCCGGGGGGGACGAATTTATATGTGAGCCATCTTTAGATGCCTTAGAGCCTGTGCTCCATCCGGAAGATTTTTTTCGGATCAATCGTCAGTTTATCATCAGTCGTAAAGTGATTAAAGATATAGTGCAATATGGTAGTGGCCGTTTGAAAATTGTGCTATCCAAAAAAATGCCTCAAGAAATTATCGTGGCCCGTCAGCGCGTTAAGGCATTTAAAATCTGGTTGGCGTAGCATTTCGATATACTCGAATTGCATTTGATGCCGAGGCTTCAATCATTTCGATATAGCTTTTTGATAAAGGGCAGAAAGACACTTAGTGATTGTACTTCGATACAGAGGCTGTCTCTATTACTTTTGAGACAGCCTCTTTTTTAATCAAAATATATCATTTTATTTCAATCATTCAATTCTTTATAACCAACCATAATTTCTTCGACAATTTCCGGATTGGTCAAAGTAGAAGTATCACCAAAATCTGCAGATCCTTCAACTATTTTGCGCAAAATACGACGCATAATTTTACCGCTACGCGTTTTAGGCAAACCTTTAACAAATTGAATTTGGTCAGGCTTGGCAATAGGACTGATTAATTTAGAGACTGCTATAACTAAGGAATTGCGCAATTCGTTATCCAAATTATCTGATTTGTCCGGAGCCACCACATAAGCATATATACCTTGTCCTTTGATAGGATGTGGCATACCTACTACAGCTGATTCGGCTACAAGCGGATGTTCATTCAAAGCATTTTCAATCTCTGCAGTACCTAATCGATGACCTGAAACATTGATTACATCGTCAATACGACCTAGGATACGGTAATAGCCATCTTCATCTCTTTTAACACCATCACCTGTAAAATACAAGCCTGGAAAAGTTGAGAAATAAGCTTCTTTATACCGCTTATGATCACCCCAAAGTGTCCGCGCCATTCCGGGCCAAGGAAATTCCATACACAAATTGCCTTCTACATTTTTTCCATACATTTTCTTACCGTTGCCATCGACAATAACCGGTCTGATTCCCGGTAAAGGTAAAGTAGCATAAGCCGGTTTAGTTGGGATAATTCCGGCCAACGGACTAATCATAATGCCACCGGTTTCAGTTTGCCACCAAGTATCGACTATGGGACAACGTCCTTTTCCGACGTGATCATGATACCAGTGCCATGCTTCTTCGTTAATAGGTTCTCC